>JAVJPD010000619.1:0-4116 GCA_040216475.1 Rhodospirillales bacterium | reverse complement strand
TACGCGACGGCTGGCTGCACACCGGCGATATCGGCGTCTTCGATCCGGACGGCTACATCAAGATCACGGACCGCAAGAAGGACATCATCGTCAACTCCGGCGGCGACAACCTCTCGCCGCAACGGGTCGAGGGCCTGCTCACCCTCGAACCCGAGATCGCCCAGGCCATGGTCTACGGCGACAAGCGCCCGCATCTGGTCGGCCTGCTGGTGCCCGACGAAGCCTGGGTCGCGTCCTGGGCGCGCGCCAACGGCAAGCAAGCCGATCTTGGCGCGCTCAGGGACGATGCCGATCTTCGTAAGGCGCTGGATGAGGCCGTGTCGCGGGTCAACAAGCGGCTCTCCAACATCGAAAAGGTGCGGCGCTTCATCGTCGCTTCGGAAGCCTTCACCGTCGACAACGCGCTGATGACCCCGACGATGAAAATCCGCCGCCATATGATCAACGAAATCTACCGCGAGGCCCTCGAAGGGCTCTATCACCACTGAGTTTACGGCTGTGCTATGAGCGGCTTGCTTTTGAGGCTGGCGATTACGATGCCCGCCAGGATCAGGGCGAGGGCGATCAGGGAACGCAGCGTGACGAGCTCGTCCAGGAACAACGCGCCCCAAAACACGCCGAGCACGGGGATCAGGTAATTATTGAGCGCGATATAGGTCGCGCCGCGCAGGCTCAGCAGATAGAACAGCATGATCGTCGCCAGCGCGGTCGGAAACAGGCCGAGATACAACACCGACAGCAAAGCGCCCGCCGTCGGCTCCATCGTCCAGGGCTTATCGATCAGGAGCACCACGGGCAGCATCTGCAACGAGGCGCATATCTGCACGGCCGCCCCGCGCGAGACGGGCGACGTGTTCGGCAGACGGCGCGCGGCGACGGCGGCGCTCGCATAACAGAACGCCGCCCCGGCAACCGCAAGTTGGCGCCAGGCATCGTCGCCGAGCTTCAACAGCGCCTCGGGGCCGACCAGCACGACGACGCCGGCCAGGCCGAAGCTCACGCCCGCGGCCCGCGGCCACGTCAGGCGTTCGTCGGTCGTGAACACGTGCGAAAGCAATAGTGTGGAGAGCGGCATGATCGCCATCAGGATCGCCGCCATGCCGCTGTCGATGCGTTCCTCGCCCCAGCCGAGCAACGTGAACGGCACGCCGTTGCCGAACAGGCCGACGAAGAAAATCCAGCCCCAGGCCCGGCCACAGGACCGGCCCCATGGCGGCAGCCTTTCGCCGCACGCTTTCATATAGAGGAACAACAATGCCGCCGCGATGACGACGCGCCCGGTGGCGATGGCCATCGGCGACAAGGACTCGACGCCGATCTTGATGAACAGGAACGAAGAGCTCCAGATCGCGCCGAGCACGATCAGGAGCGCCATGTGATAACCGGTGCCGCTCGGGGAGGACGGGCTCATCGCGGACCGGGCTTTCTAAAAGCCGTAATAATCGCGGTACCAGGCGACGAAACGCGGCAGGCCGTCTTCGATGGAGGTCTTGGGATCGAAGCCCAAGTCGCGGCGCGCCGGGGCGATATCCGCATAGGTTTCCTTCACATCGCCCGGCTGCATCGGCTGGAAATCGATGTCCGCCTTCCGGCCGATGGCCTTTTCCAAAACGGCGATGAAATGCATCAGGTCTTCCGCTTTGTGATTGCCGATGTTGTACACCGGATTGAGCGCGGCGCCCGTATCGCCCGCCGGCGGACGGTCGAGGCAGGCGATCGTTCCATTGACGATGTCATCGATGTAGGTGAAATCCCGGCGCATGTCGCCGTTGTTGAACACGGGAATGGTCTCGCCCGCGATGATCTTGCGGGTGAACGAGAAGTACGCCATATCCGGCCGGCCCCACGGCCCGTACACCGTAAAGTAGCGCAGGCCCGTTTGCGGGATCGCGTATAGATGCGCGTAGGCGTGACCGATCAACTCCATCGACTTCTTGGTGGCGCCGTACAGCGACACCGGCCGGTCGGTCACGTCGTCGGTCGAGAACGGAATCTTCGTGTTCGCGCCGTAAACCGACGACGAAGACGCATAAACGAAATGCCTGAATTTCTCGAGCCGGCGGCACGCTTCAAGCAGCACCAGATGCCCGGCGATGTTCGATTCGACGTAGGCATAGGGATTCTCCAGCGAATATCGAACCCCCGCCTGCGCCGCCAGGTGAACGACCCGGTCGATACCCGGATGATCGGCGATCAGCTTCTCCATCGCCGCCCGGTCCGCGATATCGGCCTCGGCGAATTCGAATCCCGAGTGTTCGAGCAGCTTTTCCAATCGGGATGTCTTCAACGACGGATCGTAGTAGTCGTTCAGGTTGTCGACGCCGACGACCGTCTCGCCGCGCGCCAACAGGGCCGCGGAGACGTAAAAGCCGATGAATCCGGCCGCGCCGGTTACAAGAACAGTCATTTCAGGCTCTTTTCAATTCCGTGGCCCTCATATACCGGCCCGGCGGCAAGAAATCACCCCGCGAATATCCCATTCACAGAAGTTTATCGGAAAAACGCGGTCGCTATTCCACCCAGGCGATGCGCAGGATGTTCGTGGCGCCCGGCGTGCCGAAGGGAACCCCGGCGGTGATGACGATGCGATCCCCCGGCGCGGCAAATTCCTCGCGCAGGGCAATCTCGGAAGCGATCTTGACCATTTCGCCGAAGCTGTGGGCGTCGCTGGTTCGAATCGGATGCACGCCCCATGTCAACGCCAACTGGCGCGCCGTTTCCACTTTGGGCGTCAGCCCGAGGATGGGAACCGAGGGCCGCTCGCGCGCCGCGCGCAACGTCGTCGAACCGGTCGAGGTGAACGTCGCGATGGCTGCGGCCGAAATCGTGCCCGCTACCTGACGCGCCGCCGCCGTGATCGCATCGGCGGCCGTCGCCTCCAGTTCGTGTTCGTCGCGTTCGGCGGTGACGATCTTGAGATAAATCGGATCGGCCTCGACGCGCTTGATGATGCGGTCCATCATCGCCACTGACTCGACCGGATAACTGCCGGCGGCCGTTTCCGCCGACAGCATCACCGCGTCGGCGCCCTCGTACACGGCGGTGGCCACGTCGGAAGCTTCCGCGCGGGTCGGCGTCGGCAGATTGATCATGGATTCGAGCATCTGGGTCGCCACCACGACCGGCTTGCCGGCGTCGCGGCAGGCCGCGATGATGCGCTTTTGCAGAGTCGGCACGTCTTCCGGCGGCACTTCGACGCCGAGATCGCCGCGCGCGATCATGACCGCGTCGACCTGATCGATGATCTCCTCGAGATATTCGATGGCCGAAGGCTTTTCGAGTTTGACCATCACGGCCGCGCGCCCGGCAATCAGCTTGCGGGCCTGGGCGATATCGTCCGGGCGCTGCACGAACGACAACGCCACCCAATCGACGCCGAGATCCAATCCGAAGCGCAGGTCGTCCCGGTCCTTCGGTGTCAGCGAACTCACGTCGAGCACCGTGTTCGGAACGTTCACACCCTTATGATTGGAAATCTTGCCGCCGGTGATGACCTCGGTCTCGGCGCTTTCCTGTTCGACGTGTTTGACCCGCAGGCGAATCTTGCCGTCGTCGACCAGCAAATCCATTTCCGGCTTGATCGCGGCAAAAATTTCGGGATGCGGCAGGCAAACGCGGTTTTCGTCGCCGGGCACGTGCGACATGTCGAGGCGGAAGGAGTGTCCGATCTTCAGCGTGACCGAACCGTCCTTGAATTCGCCGACGCGCAGCTTCGGCCCCTGCAAGTCGAGCACGATGCCGATCGGCCGGTGATATTGCCGCTCGAGCTTGCGCACCGTTTCGTAGCGCTTGCGGTGATCCTCATGGGTGCCGTGGCTGAGATTGAAGCGGAACACGTCGGCGCCGGCCTCGAACACTTGCTCGATGGTCTTCGGATCGGTGGTCGCGGGCCCCAGGGTTATCAGGATTTTTGTTTTGCGATGGCGTCTCATGCGCCCAAAATAGGCTTCTGAACCCTCGTTAGCCAATTACATTTTGCGAAAATCGCGGGTTTATCGCCTTCCCTCCCGGATCAACACGGCCCGGAAATCGTTGACATTGGTCAGGGTCGGCCCGGTCACGACCAGATCGCCGAGGGCCGAGAAGAAACCGTAGGCGTCGTTTTCCGCCGCCATC
>JAVJPD010000618.1:0-13558 GCA_040216475.1 Rhodospirillales bacterium | reverse complement strand
GCCGCCTCGGCGGGCGCATCCCGAAAGGCGTGCTGCTGGTCGGCCCGCCGGGCACCGGCAAGACCCTGCTGGCGCGCGCCATCGCCGGCGAGGCGGGAGTCACGTTCTTCTCCATCAGCGGCTCGGAGTTCGTCGAGATGTTCGTCGGCGTCGGCGCGGCGCGGGTGCGCGATCTGTTCGAACAGGCCCGCCAGCAGGTTCCCTGCATCATCTTCATCGACGAGCTGGATGCCTTGGGCCGTGCCCGCGGGCTGTTCCCGATGGGCGGCGGGCACGACGAAAAGGAACAAACCCTCAATCAGCTGCTGCACGAGCTCGACGGCTTCGATCCGCGCGAGGGCCTGATCCTGCTCGGCGCCACCAACCGCCCCGAGATTCTCGATCCCGCCCTGATGCGCGCGGGACGGTTCGACCGCCAGATTCTGGTCGATAGGCCGGATAAGAAAGGCCGCGAGGACATCCTCAAGGTACATCTGCGTAAATCGCAAATCGCCGCCGACGTGTCGCCGGAGAAGATCGCGGCGCTGACGCCGGGGTTCACCGGGGCCGATCTCGCCAACCTGGTCAATGAGGCGACCCTGCTCGCGACCCGGCGGGACGCCGACGCGGTCACGAACGACGACTTCACCAGCGCGATTGAAAGAATTATAGCCGGGCTCGAAAAGAAGAACCGGCTGCTCAACCCGCTTGAGCGCGAGACCGTCGCCTATCACGAGTCCGGCCACGCCCTGATCGCCCTGTCCCTGCCGGGCACCGACAAGGTGCATAAAGTTTCGATCATCCCGCGCGGCATCGGCTCGCTCGGCTACACCATCCAGCGCCCGACCGAGGACCGTTATCTGATGCGGCGGGAAGAATTGGAAAACAAGATGTGCGTCCTGCTCGGCGGGCGCGCCGCCGAACACGTCGTCTACGGCAAGCTCTCGACCGGCGCCGCCGACGATCTCGCCAAGGTCACCGACATCGCACGCTCCATGGTCACGCAATACGGCATGATCGAAACATTGGGGCACGTCGCCTACGACAAGATGCCCTCGCCCTATCTCGACGTGCAGCAGTTGGCGTTTTCGCAGGAGCGCCGCTACAGCGAGGAAACCGCGCGTGAGATCGATTGCGCGGTGCGCGAGATCATCAAGGCCGCGTTCGACCGGGCCGTGGCGATTCTGAGCGCGAACCGGGATGTTCTCGAGGAAACCGCGCGGCGGCTTTTGGAGAAGGAAACCCTCGACGAGCAGGACTTGGGCACGCTGACGGCGACCCTGGAGAAGGCCGCGCCGGAACGGAAACCGCTTGAAATTCAGCCTTGATCGTTGGCCGGCTGCTCTTCGTCGAGATTCAACTCACCTTGGGGATCGCTTTCGACCAGCTTCGCGATGACGTCGTAGGTCTCCGCGTTGGTCTCCATCTGACCCTTCAACTCCTGATTGGTGTCGGCGATGTTGCGGAAGAACGTGGCGGCGGCGCGCAACAGATCGGCGGCCACCTGAGCATGTGTCGGCATATCATCTCTCATCTGCTTGATCAGGGTCGAATCCAGCATAAACACGCGGCCGCGCAATTACCACCCCGCAGGACCTCATCGGAGCGTTTTTTCGGACGGATTTATACTTTCTCGGTAGGGACGAGAGCCCGTCTTGCGCACGGAAATCAATAATCCATCCTGATTTCGATCGCGCCGCCCTGGGCCGGCAGATCGAACGCTGCCCGTTCGAACGGCGGCGCCGACAAAAACACGGTGGCGTTGTTGCTGAATGCGTAGCCCTCGAGCGGAATGCCGAGGATTCCCTGATCGAACTTGCCGTTGCCGTTTTCGTCGTGATAGAGCGCGGCGGCGTAGCGCCCGGGCTTAAGATCCTTGAACACGATCTCGACGCCGCCCTTCCTCGCCTTCACCTTCGCCTTGCCGCCGGCCACCGCGGCGCCCGATTTCGGAAACGCCCCGGCGTTATCGTACAAATTTATGCGTATGGTACCGCCGTCGGAACGCACGTCTGTGATCGTCACCTTGAGATCGGCGGCGAGAACGGCGGCGGAGAAAACGGCGGACATGAAAAAAGCCGTCGATACGGCCAAGGCAAAACGGCGAAGCATGATGTTCCATATCGGGTTTAAACGCCGCGTGGCAAGCCTTGTCGGTGCTTTCAGGGGCCTTTCTAGAGCCGGTCATGGTTAGTCGGAATCGCCACATGTGTTTGACGTGGCGATCCGGCAACCATGTGAATCGGCTCTAGGTTATTGATATAGATCGGATTCACATGATTTATCGGAACAGAATAATGTTTCCGATAAATCATGATCCGATCTAAACACGGACGTTAAAATAATAGCCGCGCGGCACGTCGCCGCGGATGGGATCGCCGTTGTTCAGCAGCTTGTCCAGGCGGTTCAGGGCCCGCTGTTCTTCGTCCGGCGGCGTCGTGGTGGTGGCGGCCGCCGAATTCCGGGCGTCGCGCGCCGCCTGCAGGCTGCGGAAGGCGCCCGAGAGTTCGGGAATGACGGGAGCGGCGGGTTTGTTGACCTCGTTCATGAGGGCCACTATGGGGGCAAATGGTTAACGGACTCTGTAACCCGCTTATCCCCGTCGGCGCGATTTCAAGGTACTTTCGGGGGCACCGGATGAGCCGCGTGCACGACCCTGTCGTGGCCCGCCCGGTATTGCTCGAGCGCCCAGGCGACGCTGGCGAAGGCCAGTTCGTCCCAGGGGATGTCCGCCCAGCCGAACAGGGCGACCTCCTGGCTTTCGGGCCCGGCGGCGCAGGCGGGGCCGGTCATGCGGGCGTTGTAGAAGACGTAAATATGGCTGACGTGGGGAATTTCGTAGATGCCCAGCAAGCGCTCGATCTCGATCTCGGCGCGGGCCTCCTCCCACACCTCGCGGGCGGCGCCCGCCGCCATGGTCTCGTCGAGCTCCATGAACCCCGCCGGCACCGTCCAATAGCCGAGCCGGGGCTCGATCGCCCGGCGGCACAGCAGAATCCGGTCCTCCCAGGTGCAGACCGCGCCGACCACCACCTTCGGATTGGCGTATTCGATGTAGCCGCAGTCCGGGCAGACCAGTCGGGGCCGGTCGTCGCCCTCGGGAATCGTCTCGACGGACGGGCCGGATGCGGTTTTCCGCGAAGAGTCGCCGTTCATGGCCCGAGTTTGAACCGGCACAGCGGCATACACAAGCCGGTCGAATGTGGGTACACTATAAAAAAAGCAGCTTCCGATTGAGCGGATAAACGATGGCAGATTCCAGGGCGACGGAGGGAACGGCCTCCGAGGAGAACCCTTCGGCGCCTTACGGCGCCCGTACTTTTTTGGGCGGCAGCCGGGTTTCCACGCGGCTGCGCTGGTTCGTGGTTTTGAGCGTGTCGGCCTTTGCCGTCTTGGGCGGGCTTTACTACCACGCCGAGAAAACGATGGCCGAGGCCGCCCGCCTGGGCGCGGACGCCGCCGCCCTTCATCAGCGGGCGCTCGAGATCGAAAAAAACATCTGGCATCTGCGCAGCACCGAGAAGGATTTCATTCTCAGCGGCGACCCCCGCTTCATCGGCGTTTACGACAGTCTCGGCAAATCCCTGAGCGGTGCGTTGAGCGCGCTCGAATCGCTCAGCGCCAGCAAGGCGATCAAGGAACACATCGCGACCGTCAACGACGGCGTCGCGCAACACGCCGCGGCGTTTCAGGAATTGATCAAGGGCCGGAACGCCGACTCCGGCGATCAAGTCGAGGAACACGCCAAGAAACTCGAAACCTCGGCGCGCGCGCTCGAAAGCCAGTTGAACCGGGCCAACATCGCCAGCCTCAAGGACTCGTTTTCCGACATCCGCAAGGCCGAAATCCGATTCAAATCGACCGGCGCGGCGGCGGACCTGCTCGCCAACAAAAAGCAAAGCGAGGCGTTCGACCGGCTGCTCGCCTCCGCCGCGTTACCGGACAAGGACCGCACGACCCTCCGGCGCCTGATGGAGGCCTACCAGGCCGACATGACCTCGCTCGCCAAGGCGACGCTGTCGCAAGCCGCCCGCGCAAGCCGCCTCGATGAAATCTTCGCCTACCTTCTCCCCAGCCTGAACGGCATCACCGAGTTCGCCGCCAAGCATCGTCTCGCCGCGCGCGAAGACACCGAACGCCTTGAGCGGACGGCGCGCGCCGCCGCCGTTGCCGGCGGCGCCGGCGTGATCCTGCTGCTCCTGACCGGCGGCTTGATCCTGATGCAAAGTCTGGCCGCGCCGATCCGCGATATGGCCGAACAAGCCGACAAACTGGTTTACGGCGAGCAAAACGTCGTCCTGCCCGCGCTCGGCAACCGCGACGAGATCGGCGAGGTCGCGCGCGCGCTGAATATTCTCAGAGATACCCTCGCGGAACTGTCGGGCATGACCGGCGAATTGAAACGCACACGCGACGCCCTCGAAGCGGCGCAGCGCGATGCGCAGGAAGCACGCGTCATGGCGCAGAACCTCGAAACCCAGACCCGCGATTTCGAACGGCGCGCCCAGGAAGCCGAGGAAACCGTGGCGCAGGCCGAAGCGAAACTGCAAGCGCAGGACGACATCCGCGCCCGGGTTCAGGCTCAGGTCCAGGCACAAGCGAACGCCCAGACACAAGCCATGCAACGGCAGGCCCGCGAGACCGAGGCCAAGCTCAAAGCGGCCGAAGCAAAGACGCGCACGCTCGAAGCCCAAGCCGAGGACGCCGAGGCGAAGGCACGGTCGGCGCAGGAGCAGGCCCGCGCCGCGCAGGATCAAATGCGGGCCGCGCAGGCCCGCGCAGCCGACGCACAGAACAAGGCGGCCGCCGCAGAACGCGCCCTGGCGGAAGCGCAAAAACGGATCGCGGAACGCCCTGCCGATACATCGACGAATCAAGCGGCGGATCGATCGGCGGATCAATCGGCCGCGCCGGTACCGGCGGCCGACAAAAGCATGGCCCTGGCGGTGGTGCAGAACGCCGAGACGCCGATCGACGCCATCGCCTCGCTCAGCCAGTATCTGGCGCAGTCGAGCCGCAACGTTTCGGACGCCGCCTTCGAGGCCGAACGCACCAGCGCCCTGATCCGGGGGCTGAACGACGCCGAAAGCCAACTCGAGAAAATCGATCCGCTGATCCGCCTCATCGGCAAGCAAACGGATTTTCTCGCCACTACCGCGTCGCGGCCGCAAACCAAACCGAACGACCCGCACGGCAATCTGGCGGCGCTGTCGGCGCAGCAGGGCTCACCGGACAACCGGCTCGGTCTCGGCGACGCGGACATCAGGAACCGCTTCGAGACCGTCCGTAAGGCCGCCGTGCAGATCCTGCAATCGGTGCGCACGGTCGCCCAATCGGTCGCCCGCTCGAAAGGCTCGGCTCTCGAAATCGCCGCCGCGAGTTCCGCCGACGCGCTTGCCATCACCAACGACCTGCTGGAACAATCCGAACACCTGCGCGGCATGCTGAACGATCTGATCGGCACGCTGCACAGCACGTCGCTGCCGGCGCCGCAAACGGCAGCAAAAGCGGCCCCGAAGACGGCACCGAAGTCTGACGCCCCGAAACCCGAACGAAAAACGGGGCACGCCCCCGCCCGCAAACCGGCGCCGAAACTGTCCGCTCAAGCGGTAAAAAAGCCGGCGCCGCCGAAACCGGCCGGCGTGCAAAAGCCGGAGAGGAAAAATCCGGTGCGCAAACCGCCGCAGAAGTAGCGGCCGGAAAAAACGCTCCTTATTCTTTTTCTTTATTTGCGCAGAACGGCGACGCCCGGCAGATCCTTGCCTTCGAGCCATTCGAGGAACGCGCCGCCGGCGGTCGAGACGTAAGAAAAATCCTCGAGCGCGCCCGCGTGCGTGAGCGCCGCCACCGTATCGCCGCCGCCGGCGACGCTGAGAAGCTTGCCTTCGCGGGTCAGCCTGGCGGCGGTCCGCGCCACCGCGTTGGTGCCGGCATCGAACGGCTTGGTCTCGAACGCGCCGAGAGGCCCGTTCCAAACCAACGTCCTGCAATCGTCCAACCGTTTATTCAAAATCTCGACCGACCGCGGACCGACGTCGAGGATCATCATATCGTCGGGCACCGCGTCGATGGCCACGTTCTTCGTCCCCGTGCCTTCCTCGAATTTAACGGCGACGACCGCATCGACGGGCAACAGAATATCGCATCCCGCTTTTTTCGCCCGCGCCATGATGGCTTGCGCCGAGTCCGCCATCTCCGCCTCGCATAAGCTTTTTCCGACGTTGAGGCCTTGCGCGTGCAGAAAGGTGTTGGCCATGGCGCCGCCGATGATCAGCACATCGACCTTGGCCGACAGATTGCCGAGCACGTCGAGCTTGGTCGACACCTTGGCGCCGCCGATCACGGCCGCCACGGGATGTTCGGGCGAGTCCAACGCCCCCGCAAGCGCTTCCACTTCGTCCTGCATCAACCGGCCTGCCGCCGCGGGCAAAAGCCGGGCGATCCCCTCGGTCGAGGCGTGCGCGCGGTGCGCCGTCGAGAAAGCGTCGCTCACGTAGCAATCGCCGAGCGCGGCCAACTGTTTGGCAAACGCCGGGTCGTTCTTTTCCTCGCCCGCGTGGAATCGCAAATTCTCGAGCATGGCGAAGCCGCCGTCCTGAAGGCCGGATACGACCTTCTCGGCTTCCGCGCCGATGCAATCGGCCGCAAACGCCACCGGGGTGCCGCCGAGCGCCTTCGAGAGCGCCTCGGCGATCGGCCGTTGGCTCATCTCGGGATTCACCTGGCCCTTGGGCCGGCCGAAATGCGACATCACGACGACCCGCGCGCCCTTGCCGGCAAGTTCCTTCAGGGTCGAAAGCGTCCGGTCGATCCGGGTCGCGTCCGTCACCTTGCCGTCCTTCATCGGCACATTGAAATCCACGCGCACCAATACGCGTTTCCCCGCCACGTCGAGGTCGTCGATCGTCTTAAAAGCACTCATGGATTATCGGTTTCCCTGATTTGTAAGGTTGTCGTCATCATTCGGTGCGTGAGCCCCGGTACAGCGCCCGAACCCACCGGTCCGTTCATGCCGTGTTATCCCCGGATGCGGGGGCCAACGCAAGTCCGGGGGAAACCGGGCGCGGCGCCGTGGGGAAAACTCCTATAAAAATTAAGGAGTTTCCGGAGCAGATCATCGTTGGGCGGCGATTCGGCAACCGTATGAATCTGCTCTAAATCATTGATAGAGATCGGATTCACATGATTGATCGGAACCAAGGGATATTTCCGATCAATCATGGTCCGATCTCGCTGGTCAACCCCTCGCGGAGCCGGTACCTTACTGCTTTCGGATAACGAAACGGGACCCCCATGGCCGAAGACAATCCGTTTCCGCTGTTGTCGGCGATTGATACCGCCCGCGTCGTGCGCGAACTTGAACAGGCGCTCGACGATCATCGCGACTGGATCAAAAAAATGGTCGCCGGCCTGGTCTGCCGCATCCCGCCGAACGAAAGCGATTTGGAACCGGGCGCGCACAAGCGCGGCGATTTCAGCCGGTGGTTTTCCAACGACGTGAATCCGCACCTGAAAAACCATTCCGACTTTCCCCGGGTGATCGAGCTTTACGAAAACATGCACGAGGAAGCGCGCGAGCTGCAGCAGATCGTCAACCGAGGCGGCGACATATCGCCCGAACAGTACAAACACTTTCTCGACAGCTCCGATTTCTTCGTTCGGCAAGTGCGCGCCCTGCACACGGATGCCCGTTCGTTGCTCAGCGATACCGACCCGCTGACCGGCGTCGCCACCCGCCAGGCGATGTACGCTCGCCTCGAACAGGAACAGCAGCGCTCCGAACGCAGCGGCCAGCCGAGCTCGATCACCATGACCGACGTCGACCGCTTCAAGGAGGTCAACGATACCTACGGCCATCTCGCCGGCGACAAGGTCCTGCAGGCGTTCGCGCATTATCTGTTGGACCACCTGCGGCCTTACGACCAGGTGTACCGCTACGGCGGCGAAGAGTTCGTGATCCTGCTGCCGAACGCGACGCCGGAGCAGACGAAACGGATCGTCGAACGCGTCCGCCGCGGCCTCATGAACCAGCGCACGCGCATCGGCAACGGCAAATCGGTTCAGATCACGGCGTCGTTCGGCATCGCCCCATTGACCTACGACGTTTCCGTGAAGGCCGCGATTGAACGCGCCGATCAGGCGATGTACGAAGCCAAGCGTTCGGGCCGCAACCGCGTGCGCATCTGGGAAGACCCCAAATCCAAACACAAGCTCGGCGACGGCAACCCGGAAAGCCGCGTCCAGGCGTCTTAACGTTTTAAGCCCCTTAACGCTTCGGCCTCTTGGCGTTTTGGCCTTTTAACGCTTCAACAGGGCATTCGCGCGCTCGCGTGCCGCCTTGGCCTTTTCCTTTTCCCCCAGCACCTCGTAGGCCCGCGCCAGGCGCATCCAACCGGCGCGGTCGTTCGGATTGTCCTTCAACCGCGCCGCCAGCCGCTCGACCATGGAACGGATAAACGCCGCGCGCTCCGCCGACGACATTTGCGACGCCGCCTTGACGTCTTCCGCCGTCGGCCCGCGCGGCGCCGAATCCGGGCCCTTGTCGGCCCGCATCAAATCCCGGACCGCTTCGGACGGTTCGATCGTCGCCGGATCGATCCCGGCTTCGCGTCCGGCCCGGGCGATCTGGCCTTCGACCATGATACGCCACGGTGCGCCTTCCGGGCTGATCGCCTTGAGATCGATCCAGGTCTGCAGGGCGCCGCGCAGATCGCCCCGTTGCGCCTGCGCCAAACCGACGTAATAACGCGCCTTTGTGTTAAGCGGTTGATTGACGACGGCATCGGCGAAAATCTTGCGCGCCTCCTCGGGAATCGTCGAACCGGCGGCCGCCGTCAGCGCCTCGGCGTAATCGATCGCCAGATCGGGATCGTTGGCGCCGAGCGCGATGGCTTTTTTGTACGCCTGCACGGCCTGATCGTACTTGCCGAGACTCATGGACGAACGGCCCAGCAGGAACCAGCCGCGGATATCGTTCGGCTGGCGGTCGAGGCGCGCCTGCAGGCGCTCGAGCAGCGCCTCCATGTTCTGCCCGGCCAGGACCTGTTTGCCCGCTTCGCGCGCGGCGAACGGATAATCGGGCACGGCGGGCGAGCCCAGCAACGCGTATGTCGCGAAGGCCCCCGCCGGCAGCAACACCGCGACGGTTGCAACCACCGCCAGCCGGCGGCGCGGCGCGGTTCCGGCCGCGGCCCCGCCATCCCGTGCCGATCCGTCCCGTCCCGCCGAGGCCGCCAGCAGGCGCCGCTGCACCTCCAGCACGGCGGCGGCGTATTCCCGGTCGCTCAAAACGCCGCGCTCCTTGTCGCGTTCGAGTTCTTCGAGTTGGTCGCGATAGACGGCGAGATCGTAATCCGCGCGGGCCGCTGCATGCCGATGCCCCGCGCGCCAGACCGGTACCAGGAGAATCGCGAGCGCGCAGACGGTAAGCCCACCGATCAGGACCCACAGCATCATGACCGATCCGCCTCGTTCATCAAGTCATCCAGGCGGCGCTTTTCCTCCGGGCTTAACGGCGGCGCCTCCGAGTTCGTTTCCGCGGCACGCGCACGGCGGCGGAAGAACGCGATCAGCGCCAACACGCCCCCCAGAAACACCACACCCGGACCGATCCACAAGACATACGTGCTCGCCTTGAACGGCGGATCGAGCAGAACGAAATCGCCGTAGCGGGAGACGATGTAGCCGATCACCTGATCGTCGGCATCACCGGCTTTGAGCCGTTCGCGCACCAGCACGCGCAGATCGCGCGCCAACTCGGCGTCCGAATCGTCGATGGACTGGTTTTGACACACGAGACAGCGCAGATCCTTGCTGATCTCGCGCGCGCGGGCTTCAAGCGCCGGATCGCTCAACACTTCGCTCGGATTCACGGCAAGCGCGGGCGACGGCGCCGTCAACAAAGCCAAAACCAGAAGCATTGCGGTTCTTGCAGCCATCATGGTTTTTTCTCGACCCCGGCGTTTTGTCCATCTGCAGCCTGGGCGCGGCGCAATTCGGTGACGACCGGCAGCAGGGTCCTGCGCCAGACGTCCCGGTTCAAGGGCCCGATATGCTTGTAGCGGATGATGCCGCGGTGATCGACGACGAAGGTTTCCGGCGCCCCCGTCACACCGAACGCAATGGCGGCCTTGCTGTTCGGATCGTCGCCGATGCGCGTGTAGGGGTTGCCGAAACGCTTCAGCCATGCCGGACCGTCGGTGCGGTTCGTCTCGCGCCAATCGATGCCGAAGATCGGCACGGTCCCGGCCTTCTTCAATTCCATCAGGAACGGATGCTCGACCTGGCAAGCGACGCACCAGGACCCGAAGATGTTCACCAGCGTCACTTGGCCCTTGAGGTCATCGGTCTTAAAACCGCGCGCTTGGCCTTCGATGGCCGGCAAGTCGAGTTCCGGCACGGGCTTGTCGATGAGAACCGACGGCAGCGTGCGCGGATCGCGCGTGAGTCCGACGGCAAAATAGACCGCCAGGATCAGAAACACGACCAACGGCAGGAGGAACAGGGCGCGTTTCATCGGCCGCTTCGCTCCGTCAGGCCGCGGCGGCGGGCGCGGCGCGGCGGGTCCGCGTCGGCGCGCCGATGCGGTATCGCCGGTCGGTCAGGCTGACCATGCCGCCCAGCACCATGATCATGACGCCCGCCCACATCCAACCGACCAACGGATTGAAATAAAGCCGGGTCACGTAGCCGCCGCCGTCTCCCGACGGATCGCCGATGACGGCATAGAGATCGCCCCACAGCGTCGAATGGATGGCCGCTTCCGTGGTCGGCTGGTTCTGTACCGGATAGACGCGCTTTTCCGGATAGAGCATCGCCACGGGCGAGCCGTTTCTGCTCACGTCGAAGGCCGCGCGCACGGCCCGGTAATTCGGTCCCGGCGCTTCCGTCACGCCCTTGAATGTGTAGGCGTAGCCTGCGACCGTGACCGTATCGCCGGGCTTCATCGTCTGAATGCTTTCGACCTTCCAGACCCCGGCGCCGGTGATGCCGGCAATGGTGATCGCGAGCCCGGCATGAGCCAACGTCATGCCGAGGGCCGCGCGCGGCGTGCGCGCCAACCGCCGCAGGCTTTCGCCCAGCGGCACGCGGAATAAATGCACGCGCTCGCCCAGTTGCACGAGGGTTCCCGTGAACAGCCATACGGCCAACGCGATGCCGAGCAGCCCGAGCGCCGCGCCACCCTGCACCTGCCAGACGATCAGAAGCGCCGCCAGGGTCAAAACGAACGCGGTCCAAAGACGGCTCAACGCCGGCTTGAGATCGCTGCGCTTCCACGTCAGCATCGGGCCGACCGCCATGGCGATCAGCATCGGCACCATCAGGGGCACGAAGGTCGCGTTGAAGAACGGTGCGCCGACCGAGACCTTGCCGCCGCCCATCGCTTCGAGCATGAGCGGATACAGCGTGCCGAGCAGAACGGTCACGGCGGCGGTGGTCATCACCAGATTGTTGAACAGCAAACCGCCCTCGCGCGAAATCGGCTGGAACAGCACCGGGCTTTTCAGGCTCGGGCCGCGCCACGCGAACAGCGCCAGCGAGCCGCCGATCACGACGATCAGTAAAACCAGAATGAAAACCCCGCGCGAGGGATCGGTCGCGAACGCATGAACCGATGTCAATACCCCCGAGCGCACCAGGAACGTGCCGAGCAGGCTGAGCGAGAACGTGACGATGGCGAGGAACACGGTCCAGCCCTTGAGCGCCTCGCGCTTTTCGACCACGACCGCCGAATGAAGGAGCGCGGTGCCGGCGAGCCAGGGCAGGAAGGAGGCGTTCTCGACCGGGTCCCAAAACCAGAAGCCGCCCCAGCCGAGCTCGTAATAAGCCCACGACGAGCCGAGCGCGATGCCGGCTTTGAGAAAACACCACGCGAGCAGCGTCCACGGCCGCACCCAACGCGCCCAGGCGGCATCGACCCGGCCCTCGATGAGGGCGGCGATGGCGAAGGAGAATGCCATCGAAAAGCCGACGTAGCCGAGATAGAGCATCGGCGGGTGGAACGCGAGGCCGGGGTCCTGCAGCAACGGGTTCAGGTCCTGGCCGTTTTGCGGCGGCGGCACCACGCGCTCGAACGGATTCGAGGTAAGCAACATGAATAAATAAAAACCGACGGCGATCATCGCCTGCACGGCGAGGGCGCGGGCCCGCAAGGCCGGCGGCAGGTTGCGCCCGAACAGCGCGACCAGGCAGCCGAACAACGCCATGATCAGCACCCAAAGCAGCAACGAGCCCTCGTGATTGCCCCAGACGCCGGAGATCTTATACAGCAGCGGTTTCGCGGTATGCGAGTTGCGCACCACGGCAAGCAGGGAAAAGTCCGAGGTAACGAACGCCACCGTCAAACAGCCGAACGCGAACGCGATTAGCACGAACTGAACGACCGCCGCCGGCGCGGCGAAGGCCATCCACACGGGATCGTTCCGCCGCGCGCCCGCCAGCGGCAGGGTTGCCTGCACGATCGCGACGAACAGCGCCAGGGCAAGCGCGAAGTGTCCGGCCTCAGCGATCATTTCTTTTCGTCTCCGCGCCACTGGCCGGCCTTCTTGATCGCTTCGGCGACCTCGGGCGGCATGTATTTCTCGTCGTGCTTGGCCAGCACTTCGTCGGCCTTGAACACGCCAGCGATCATGCGGCCCTCGGCGACCACGCCTTGGCCCTCGCGGAACAGGTCCGGCAGGATGCCTTTGTATGTGACGGGGATCGTATGGGCGGTATCGGTGATGCGAAACGTCACCACCGCGTCCGGCTTTTTCACGACGCTGCCTTTCTCGACCAGCCCGCCCAACCGCAGGCGCCGGTCCAGCGGCACTTTCTCGGCGACGACGTCGCTCGGGCTGTGAAAGAACACGATGCTTTCCTCGAACGCCGCCAGAACCAACGCCGCCGCCGTTCCCAGCAGCAGCATCGCAATCAGAACGAAAGTCAGGCGTTTGTGCTTGCGTTTCACGCGCCGTCTCCGCGATCGGTTTGCGCGGCGCCGGCTTCCAGCCGCTCGAGCATGTCCTTTTGGGTTTTCAGAAACCGCGTCGAGGTTCCCAGCAGAACGATCAGCACCAGCGCGCTCAAGCCAAGCGCCGTCCAGACGTAACCGGCATACCCGCCCATCGCGAAAAATTTGTCCCAGGCCATCACGTCGCTTCCCCGCGGGCTTGTTTCATCTGCAGCACGCGCACCTTCTGCGCCGTCAATTCCCCGCGCACGCGCACCATCAGCACCCAGAAATAATATGTGGTGTACGCGCCGCCCATCAACAACAACGGCGTCAGCATACTCGCGTCGATGGTCGGCCCGCCGAAGCGCATCACGCTCGCCGGCTGATGCAGCGTGTTCCACCAATCGACCGAGAACTTGATGATCGGCACGTTGACGAAACCGACCAGCGCCAGGATCGAGGCCGCGCGGGCGCCGCGGCGCCGATCATCGAAAGCGTTATAAAGCGCGATATAACCGAGATAGAGAAAGAGTAGCACCAGCACCGACGTCAGGCGCGCGTCCCACACCCACCAAGTACCCCACATCGGCTTGCCCCAGAGCGAACCCGTGATCAGCGCCAGGAAGGTAAAGCAGGCACCGATCG
>JAVJPD010000617.1:0-3569 GCA_040216475.1 Rhodospirillales bacterium | reverse complement strand
CCGTGAACACCTACGAGGGCACCCACGACGTGCACGCCCTGGTTTTGGGCCGCGCCATCACCGGCATACAGGCTTTCACCCGGGACTGAGGAAAACACGAGGAAACCGTCATGGCCTTCGAATGGGAATCCAATCCGCCGATGTTCATTGTGTGTTCGCCGCGTTCGGGCTCGACCCTGCTGCGCCTGCTCCTGAACACGCACTCGAAGATTTCCATCCCGCCGCCGGGCTTCATGTACGCGCACTTCCACACCTTCATGCACACCTACGGCAATTTGAAGGAAGACGGCAACCTGCGCGCCTTTGTCGAGGACGTCGTCGAATTCCACCACAGCAAGGTGTGGACCATGACCTTCACGGTCGAGGAGATCATGGAGCACGTGCAGGAGCGCAGCTTCCGAGGCGTGAATTCCGCCGTTCACGAGCTCTGGGCGCACCGTCACGGAAAAATCCGCTGGGGCGAAAAATCGCCGCGCGACGTCTATTGGATCGGCCAAATCCTGGAAGACTACCCCAACGCCCAGTTCCTCAATATCTTCCGCGACGGCCGCGCCGTCGCCGTCGACTGGGTGGACAACCTGGACTGGCCCAACAACATCTATTCGACCGCGCTCGACTGGAAACGCCACACCGACGCGGTGAAGCCCTGGCGCACGAAGCTATCGGACAAGCAGTTCCTCGATATCCGCTACGAGGACATGGTCACCGATCCGCCGAAGAAACTGGCCGAGATTTGCGCGTTTCTCGGCGTCGAGTACGAGCCCGAAATGCTGAGCTATTACGACTCGCCCGAGGCCGGCAAATGGTCGCAAAGCGAAGCCTGCCACCAGTACGTCGCCCAGCCGATTACGACCGCCTACATCGACGCCTGGAAGAAGCGCCTGGAACCACTGGACAGGCAGATGCTCGCCGGGCTGATCGGCCAGGAGCTGCGCGACCTCGGCTATGAAGTCGAAGACAAGCCGCGCGCGCTGTCGGAGGAAGAGCGCAACCTGTACGTTTCCGAGGCCAGCGGCGGCACCATCGAGACGTATCGCTGGTACGTCGGCACCAAAAAACGCCGCGCCGAACGCCTGCAAAAAGGCATCTGGTCGGACAAGGGCCGATCCAAGGCATTCGGTTGATCACGGAGCAACAGCCATGACCATTCCCTACGGCCTGATCGGTCTCGGCAACATGGGCGTGCCGTTGGCAACCAACCTGCTCAAGGCCGGGCTGGCGTTGATCGTCCACGACGCCAAGGACGCCGCCGCGCGGGCACCCGAGGGCTCGGTCGTCGCGGCCGATGCCGAAGACCTGTGGCGGCAGGCCGAGACGGTTTTCCTCTGCCTGCCGGACGGCAAGATTTGTAAATCCGTCGTGCACAGCCTGGCCGAATGCAACGACCGCGCCACCGAAACCGTGATCGAGCTGTCCACCATCGGCATGCCGAACGCGAAAGACATTCATGAGACTCTCGCCGGTATCGGCGTGAGTTATTTCGACTCGCCCATGAGCGGCGGCGTCGCCGGGGCGCGTGCCGGCACCCTCACCCTGATGTGCGCGGGCCCGAAAGTCGTGCTGGAGCGGCACCGCAAGGCGCTCGAAGCGATCTCGGGCAACATCTTTCATCTGGGCGAGGAACCCGGCAAGGGCCAGGCCATGAAACTGATCAACAACTTCATGGGCGCCACGGGCTTGGCCGTGACCGCCGAGGCCATGGCCTACGGCGTGCGCGAGGGGCTCGATCTCGAGACCATGCTCGACGTGGTCAACGTCTCGACGGGCGCCAACGTCGCCAGCCAGGACAAGTTCCCCAAGCGGGTCGTCACCGGCACCTACGACGCCGGGTTCTCGACCGCGCTTCTGCGCAAGGACGTCGGGCTGTTCCTGGAGGGCCTGAAGGCCGCCGGCCTGTCGGGCGAACTGGCCCCGGTCATCGACCGCCTGTGGGGCACCGCGGACCGGGACATGCCCGGCAGCGACATGACCGAAATCTATAAATTGATGCAGAAAAAGTTCGAAAACTGACGGTTCCTAAGTCTTTTCCCAAGATTTCTTGTGGTTTATCGATTTCAGGGCACGACCGAAACCGAATTTTCACGGAAACCGGCCATCGGCCGTAACCCGGACGCGGTTCGATAGCCTCTCAAAAACAACGGCAACAAGCCCGGAGAGGTCGTCATGCTTCATACTTTAGTATTACGGATCGCCTATATCGCCGGTTTTGCGGTGCTCGCTTTGGCCATGATCAACGCCGCCAAAGTCCTGTAATTTCCCTCCGCCCCGCCAAGTGTTATTCGGCCGAAACGCGAAAACCATTGCGTTTCGAACCGTTTAACACTATATCCGGAACATCAGCGTTCCGAGATCCGGCGTTTAATTCTGCTTTCAAGCTGATTTTTCCTGGTTTTTTCGCGGCCTGAAAATTCTGTTGTACGAGGTGTACGGCAGGTACGTTTACTTTAAGAAGGAAGTCCAATATGTCGAGTGGTACCGTCAAGTGGTTCAATCCCACGAAGGGTTATGGGTTCATCGAACCCGAAGATGGATCGAAGGACGTTTTCGTCCATATCTCCGCCGTGGAACGCGCCGGCTTGAGCACGCTCAACGAAGGCCAGGTCGTTGAGTTCGAACTGCAAAAAGGCCAAAACGGGAAAACTTCAGCGGCGAACCTTAAAGTCGTCGGCTAAGTCCCTCACCCTATAAAAAAATACAAGCCCTTGCGCCGCGCTCCGGGGATCGACCGGGACGCAGCCGAGGGCTTGTGTCTGTGGGCTTGCGTTTATCGGAACCGAATAACGTTTCCGATAAATCATGATCCGATCTACAGCTTATTGTGGGTGCCGTCGCAAAACGGCGGGGTCTTGGTCTGCTTGCAGCCGCAGAGCCAGACCGTTTCGGTCTTCTCCGCCGTGAACTCGACCGGCTCGAACGCCGTGCCTTCATGGGCGTCGTCGCAGAACGGCTGCTCGTCGCTGAGGCCGCAGGCGCACCAGAAATAGGTTTCCCCGGCCTGGGCTTCGAATTCATACGGGCTTTTCTGCGCGACGTGCGGCTTATCCATTGTCGTTCCCCTCGTAACTCCAAAATAGCGAACCGGGGGAACTTTAGGCGCGCGGCCTCGCCCGCGCAAGCGTCAAACGTCGGAAAATCCCCATGAAATCAAGGGACTTCTTGAAATTTGCCGTGAGATGGTTACCTATACTAGGATCAAGACAGTCAAGAACCCATCGGTCTTCAATTCATCTCATTTTCGATGCCGAACAAGCCGCATAATCCGGACATGCACTACCAGACGCACGTTTTCTGCTGCGAGAACGTGCGCGCGCCCGACCATCCGCGAAGCTGCTGCAGCGCGCGCGGCTCGGTCGAATTGCGCAACTACATGAAAACCCGCGCCAAGCAGATCGGCATCGAGAACATCCGCGTCAACGGCGCCGGCTGCCTGGAACGCTGCGAACTGGGCCCGACGATGGTGATCTATCCGGAAGGCGTCTGGTACCGTTTCGACACCAAAGAGGACGTCGACGAGATCCTCGATCGCCACGTCATCAAGGGCGAACGGGTCGAGCGCCTGTTTTTGGAGC
>JAVJPD010000616.1:0-2397 GCA_040216475.1 Rhodospirillales bacterium | reverse complement strand
CCCGCATCGTCACCTCGTCGCCCACTTTCAGCGAGCCTTTCTCGAGCTTGGCGACGTGCACGTGCAGATCGCCGAGCTTCTTGAGGGTGTCGGATACGGCGGCCTTGGCCTCGTCGTCGCCCTCGATGATGCCGGTGTCGCCCATCTGGCCGCCGGACTCGCCGTAAAACGGCGATTGATTGACGACGACGGCGACGGCGTCCCCTTGCGTGGCTTCATCGACGCGCTTGCCGTCGACCACGAGCGCAACGACTTGACCTTCGGCGGTCTCGGTTTCGTAGCCCAAAAAGTCGGTGGCGCCGGCATCCTCGCGCACGGCGAACCAGACTTCTTCCGTCGCCGCCTCGCCCGAACCGGCCCAGGCCTTGCGGGCCTCGGCGCGCTGGCGTTCCATCGCGGCGTTGAACCCGCCGGTGTCGACGCCGATACCGCGCGGGCGCAAGGCATCCTGGGTGAGATCGAGCGGGAATCCAAAAGTATCGTAGAGCTTGAAGGCGAGTTCGCCGGCAAGGTTGTCGCCCGGCCCGAGCTTGGCGGTTTCCTCGTCGAGAATTTTAAGGCCGCGGTCGAGAGTCTGCTTGAAGCGGGTCTCTTCCAGCTTCAAGGTTTCGGTGATCAGCGCCTGGGCGCGAGTCAATTCGGGAAACGCCTGGCTCATCTGCCCCAACAGCGTCGGCACCAAACGCCACATCAACGGCTCCTTGCAACCGAGCAGATGCGCGTGGCGCATGCCCCGGCGCATGATCCGGCGCAGCACGTAGCCGCGGCCCTCGTTCGAGGGCAGCACCCCATCGGCGATGAGAAACGACGACGCGCGCAGGTGATCGGCGATGACCCGGTGCGAAACCGCGTTTTCGCCGGACGATTTCACCCCCGACAGGTCCTCGGACGCGGCGATGAGGGTCCGGAACAGATCGATGCCGTAGTTGTCGTGGGTTCCCTGCAGCACGGCGGCAATGCGCTCGAGGCCCATGCCGGTGTCGACGCACGGCTTCGGCAGATCGACGCGCTTGTCCGGGTTCACCTGCTCGAACTGCATGAACACGAGGTTCCAGATCTCGACGAAGCGGTCGCCGTCCTCGTTCTCGGTGCCCGGCGGGCCGCCGAAGATATGCTCGCCGTGATCGTAGAAGATTTCCGTGCACGGGCCGCACGGGCCGGTTTCGCCCATCGCCCAGAAGTTGTCCGACGTCGGAATGCGGATGATCCGGTCATCGCTCAGGCCCGCGACCTTCCTCCAAAAGCCGGCCGCCTCCTCGTCGCTCGAATGCACGGTGACCAGGAGCCTATCCTTGGACAGGCCGAATTCCTTGTGCACCAGGGTCCAGGCCAGCTCGATGGCGCCTTCCTTGAAATAGTCGCCGAAGGAGAAATTGCCGAGCATCTCGAAAAAGGTGTGATGGCGCGCGGTATAACCGACGTTTTCGAGGTCGTTGTGCTTGCCGCCGGCGCGCACGCATTTCTGCGAACTGGCGGCGCGGGTGTAATTGCGGTGCTCGACGCCGGTGAATACGTTCTTGAACTGGACCATGCCCGCGTTCGTGAACATCAAGGTGGGGTCGTTGCGCGGCACCAAGGGGCTCGAGTCCACGATTTCGTGGCCGTGGCCCTCGAAGTAGTCCAAAAACGCGCGGCGGATGTCGCTGACGGATTGCATGGGCACCAATGTAGGGCGCAAAGCCCGGAAATGAAACGGTTTCGGCGTAAGCAGCGCTTTTTATCGGGGGTTTCGGGGAAAGTCCAGGGAGGTCGCCGGATAAGTTCAAAGAGTCATGGCCCGGTTGGGGGCAACCGGGCACCTCGCGCTTGTCTCATCCCGAGCCATTGCGACGGTGAGACTAAAAAATCATGGCCCGGTTGGGGGCAACCGGGCCATGTCGGGGTCTGAGGATGGCTCTCCGCGAGACGTAGACAGGGGAGAGATCAGACGGTCGGCGCTTCGGGGCATGACGGGCGTCAAGCGAAGCGCCGGGATGGCCGGCGGGCCGGGCAAGCCCGCCGGAATGGTGAAAATATTTTTAGGGTTATCCCCTCTTATTCGCCGGAAGCCTCCGCGAGGCCGTCGTCGCCGTCGCCGGCTTCCTCACCGGTTTTTTCGTCACTGGGGCCTTCCATCATCTTCTCGGCGACGAGACCGGCGTTGGCGCGGATCTTGGCCTCGATCTCATCGGCCATCGCCGGGTTTTCTTTCAAGAAGGTTTTGGCGTTCTCACGGCCCTGGCCGATGCGCTCGGAGTTGTACGAGAACCAGGCGCCGGACTTCTCGACGATGCCGGCCTGTACGCCGAGGTCGAGCAGTTCGCCGGTTTTGGAAATGCCCTGGCCGTACATGATATCGAATTCGACCATCTTGAACGGCGGCGCGAGCTTATTCTTCACCACCTTGACGCGGGTCTG
>JAVJPD010000615.1:0-8801 GCA_040216475.1 Rhodospirillales bacterium | reverse complement strand
CTATCGCTATTACTCGGAGAAGAGCTTCACCTATAACGGCATCCGCCAAATGAACCGCAACCCCTTGCTCTACAAGACCAAAGGCGCCGACGGCCTGAAAACAGGTCATACGGTCAGCGCCGGATACGGTCTCGCGGCCAGCGCCGAGCGCGACGGCCGGCGGCTGGTTTCCGTGGTCAGCGGTTTGCCGAGCAAGCGTGCACGTTCGCGGGAATCGGAGCGCCTCATCGAATGGGGGTTCCGTGAATTCGCTAATTACACCCTGTTCAAGAAGGACGAGGTCGTCGCCGAGGCGGCCGTCTGGCTCGGCAAGGAAGCGAAGGTGCCGTTGATCATCCCGCAGGAACTGACCCTGACCCTGCCGAAAAAATCCCGGCGGGACATGAAGGTCAAGATTTCCTTCAAGGGGCCGATTCCGAGCCCGATCAAAAAGGGCGCGCCGCTCGCCAAGCTGACGATCACCGTGCCGAACAAGAACCCGACGGAAGTGACCCTCGTCGCCGGCGCCGAGGTCGAGAAGCTCGGCCTGTTCGGACGCTTGCGCGCCGCGTTGGAGCACATCATGTGGGGCGAGGCGAAGTAGCCGCCGTCCCGCCGTTTCCCGATAACCAAGACCCGGAACCGGAAGCCGTGGGGATAGGTAAATTCATAACGCTCGAAGGCGGAGAGGGGACGGGTAAATCCACCCAGATCGCGCTTCTCTGCGAGGCGTTGGTGCAAGCGGGCATCGAAACGGTGCGGACCCGCGAGCCGGGCGGCGCGCCGGGGGCAGAAGCGATCCGCCGCCTGCTGGTTGAGGGCGATACCGGCAAATGGGACGCGCTGACGGAAGCGCTGCTGCACACGGCGGCGCGCCACGAGCACCTGTGCCGCACCGTTAATCCGGCGCTGGCGGCGGGCAAATGGGTGGTGAGCGACCGCTTCGCCGATTCGACGCTCGCCTATCAGGGATACGGCCACGGCCTCGATCACGGCGTCATTAAGAAGCTTTACGAACTCGTGGTCGGCGATTTCAAGCCGGACCTGACCATCATGCTCGACATCATGGTCGAGCACGGCCTCGCGCGGGCCGCGGGAAGAGGCGATGAGGAGGATCGCTACGAACGCATGGATCTGGGGTTTCACGAACGGGTCCGCCAGGGGTTCATGAATATCGCCACGCACGAGCCCGGGCGCTGCGTCGTGATCGACGCCGATCGGACCGTCGAAGCGGTGCATGCCGAAATCAAGGCCGCCGTCGCGGATAGATTGGGTGTTTGCTGGCCATGAGCGACGATCTTGAACAATCCAACGTTTCCGCTGGCGTTCCCGCGCCCCGGGCCAACCCGGATCTGCTCGGCCACGAGCGGGCCGAGCGGTTGCTGCGCGATGCCTTCGACGCCGGACGGCTGGCGCATGCCTGGCTTCTGTGCGGGCCGCGCGGCATCGGCAAGGCGACACTTGCCTATCGGTTCGCGCGTTACGTGCTGGCGGCGTCGAGCCGGGCGAGATCGCCGCAATCCCAAGCCGGGCTGTTCGGCGACGCGGCTCCGGCGGCGCTCGATACCGATCTCCTGCACGTGCCCGAGGATCATCCGGTGTTTCAGCGGGTCGCCGGCGGCGGTCATGCCGACCTGCTCGGGATTGAGCGGCGCCTGGACGACAAGGGCGAGAAACGCCGCGCCGAGATCGTGGTCGACGACGTCCGCCCGATCGCCCATTTCCTGAGCCTGACCGCGGCCGAGGGAGGCTGGCGGGTGATCGTGGTCGATACCGCCGACGACATGAACCGCAGCGCCGCCAACGCGCTTTTGAAAGTACTTGAAGAACCACCGTCTAAAGCCTTGTTATTGTTGGTGAGTAATAATCCGGGGCGGCTGTTGCCGACAATCCGCTCGCGCTGCCGGCGCCTGATGCTGTCCGCTCTGGAAGCGGACGTTCTGCAAACGCTGTTGCGGCGCTACCACCCGGACCTTGCGCCAGACGAAGTGGCGGCCCTGACCCGGCTCGCCGAGGGCAGCATCGGCCGCGCGCTCGACCTCGCCGCCGAGGGCGGCGTCGTGCTGTACCGGGAATTCATCGGGCTTGTTTCCGGACTGCCGGACCTCGATATCAAGGGACTGCACGCGTTCGGCGACAAATTGACGCGCTCGGGCCAGGACGCGGCGTTCCGCACGTTCGCCGAACTGGCCCAGGGCTGGATGCAACGGCTGATGGTCCGCATGGCGCGGCGCGGCGGATCGGCCGGCGAAGCCATCGGCGCGGAAGAGGGCGCTTTGCAGGAACGGCTGATCGCGCACGGGCATCTGGGGGCGTGGCTCGCCGCCTGGGATCATGCCGATCATATCCTGGGGCGGGCGGAAACCGCCTATCTGGACAAGAAACAGGTGGCGCTCAGCCTGTTTCACGCCCTCGAAAAGGCGTCCCTGGCGGCGTGAGACCAAGGCAAAAGGATAGAAGCCTATCATGACGGCATTGTTCACGCTTTTATCGCTGTTCGATCCCGTGTTGATCGTGGCCGCCGTCGCGTTGTGTTTTTTCTTCGCCAAGCACTGGTGGTGGGTGTTCTTGCTGATGCTTATTCCTGCATTGGCGCTCGAGTTGGTGTATACCCTCTCGGGCCTGCGCCGGTCCTTCGGCATCGGCCTGCCGCCGCTGTACCTGGCCGCCGTTTTCTGGGGCTTTTGCGGTTTTCTCCTGGGGATTTTGTGGCGCCGCCGCAAGAATAAAAAAACGGACTGAACGGACGGACGAATGGCCAAGACGCCTTACTACATCACGACACCGATCTATTACGTGAACGACTCGCCGCACATCGGCCATGCCTACACGACGCTCGCCTGCGACGTGCTGGCGCGCTTCAAGCGCCTCGACGGTTACGACGTGAAATTCCTGACCGGCACCCACGAGCACGGCCAGAAGGTCGCCGCCTCGGCACGCGCCGCCGGGGTCGATCCGCAGGCGTTCACGGACAAGGTATCGCAAAACTTCCGCGATCTGCTGGGCGTGATGAATTTCGAGAACGACGACTTCATTCGCACCACCGAGCCGCGTCACGTCAAGGCCTGCCAGGCGCTGTGGCAGGAAATCGCCAAGCGGAAATCGCCCAAGGGCCAAGACAACATCTATCTCGATTCCTACGGCGGCTGGTACGCGGTGCGCGACGAGGCGTTCTACGCCGAGGGCGAACTGAACGAAGGCCCGAACGGCAAGAAACTGGCGCCCTCCGGCGCCGAAGTGGAGTGGGTAGAGGAGCCGAGCTACTTCTTCCGCCTGTCCGATTGGCAGGACGCGTTGCTCGAATTCTACGAGAAGAACCCGGATTTCATCGCGCCGGTGTCGCGCCGCAACGAGGTGACCAGCTTCGTCAAAGGGGGCTTGAACGATCTCTCGATTTCCCGCACCAGCTTCGATTGGGGCGTGCCGGTGCCCAACGACGAGAAGCACGTCATGTACGTGTGGCTGGATGCGCTCACCAATTATATCACCGCGCTCGGCTATCCTGACGAAACCGTCGACTACGCCCGCTATTGGCCGGCCGACCTGCATATGGTCGGCAAGGATATTCTGCGTTTTCACGCGGTTTATTGGCCGGCGTTTCTGATGGCCGCCGGGCTCGAGCCGCCCAAGCGCGTGTTCGCCCACGGCTGGTGGACCAACGAGGGCCGGAAGATATCCAAATCCCTCGGCAACGTGATCGATCCGCTGGAACTAGTAGAAACCTACGGCCTCGATCAGGTGCGCTACTTCCTGCTGCGCGAAGTACCATTTGGAAATGACGGCGATTTCTCGCGCCAGGCCATGATCAACCGCATGAACGGCGAATTGGCCAACGATTTCGGCAATCTGGCGCAACGGGTTCTCTCGATGATCGCCAAGAACTGCGAGGCCCGGGTGCCCGCGCCCGGCGCGTTCACGGCGGAAGATAACGAGCTGCTCGGCCGGACCCATGCGCTGCACGGGGCCCTGTCGGGGTGTCTGGACCGCCAGGCGTTTCACGAGGGGCTCGAAGCGATGTGGGTCGTGGTGCGTTCGGCCAACGGTTACGTGGACGCGCAGGCTCCCTGGGCATTGCGCAAGGAAGACCCGGACCGCATGCAGACCGTGCTCTACGTACTGGCCGAGACCGTCCGACATCTGGCGCTGCTGGCCCAGCCGTTCATGCCGGACTCGGCGGCGCGGATGCTCGATCAGTTGGCCGTGACGGAAAACGAGCGCGGCTTCGGCTTTCTCGGCGCCGATCACGCGCTGAAGCCGGGTACGGCGCTGCCGAAACCGCAGGGCGTGTTTCCGCGTTTCGTCGAGGAAAAGGAGGAGGGGGCGGCCTGATGCTGGTCGACAGCCACTGCCATCTCGATTTTCCCGAATTCGCCGAGGAACTCGACGCCGTGGTCGAACGCGCCGGTGCGGCGGGCATCGGCTGGATGCTCACCATCAACACGCATTTGAGCAAATTCGAGGGCGTGCGCGCGGTGGCCGAGCGGTTCGATAACATCTGGTGTACCGTCGGCATTCATCCGCACGAAGCGGGCCGCGAGGCCGCGACCGACGCCGCGCAACTGCAAGCGTTGGCCGCGCATCCCAAGGTCGTCGGTTTCGGCGAGACCGGATTGGATTATTACTACGAGAAAAGCCCGCGCGAGGATCAGAAGCGCAACTTCCGCGCCCATCTTCAGGCTTCGCGCGAGGCCTGCCTGCCGGTGATCGTCCACGCGCGCGACGCCGACCGGGACACGGCGGATATCCTCGAAGACGAATACGCGAAGGGGCCGTTTAGCGGCCTTCTGCATTGCTTTTCCTCGGGTGCCGAACTCGCGCACCGGGCGCTCGATCTCGGGATGTACATCTCGTTTTCCGGCATCGTCACGTTCAAGAACGCCGATGAGGTGCGCGCGGTGGCCAAATCCGTGCCCCTTAACCGGCTTCTGGTTGAAACCGACGCGCCGTTCCTGGCGCCGATCCCGATGCGGGGCAAGCGCAACGAGCCCGCCTTCACCGCCTATACGGCCGCCGCGGTGGCCGAATTGCGGGGCATGACCGAGGCCGAGCTGGCCGAGGCGACGACGGCGAATTTCTTCCGGCTGTTTACGAAAACGAATGAAAAGGGGGCGGCGTGAGGGTGACGGTTCTCGGCTGCGGCGCCACCACCGGCGTGCCCATGATCGCGCGCGGCTGGGGCAAGTGCGATCCGAACAATCCGAGAAATCGCCGCCTGCGCTCCTCGATTCTGGTCGAGGACGGCGATACGGTCATCTTGGTCGATACCTCGCCCGATCTGCGCGAGCAGATGCTGGCGGCGGACGTCAAACGCCTCGATGCCGTACTCTATACTCACGCGCATGCCGATCACGCCCATGGGATCGACGATTTGCGGGCTCTGAACAGGGCGATGAACGCGGCGATTCCGTGCTATGCCGACGTCGGCACCCTGAATGATCTCAAACGCCGCTTCGATTACGTGTTCGAGCCCATGGCGCCCGGCGCCGAGACCATCTACAAGCCCTGGCTCACCGACCACGAAATCCGCCCCGGCGAACCCTTCAAGATCAACGCCACCGAGATCACGGCCTTCGATCAGGATCACGGTTTCAGCCGGACCTTGGGATTTAGATTCGGGACCGGCCCGGGCCCGGGCTCGTTCGCGTACTCGACCGATCTGACCGTGCTGCCGGAGGCCGCGTTCCCGATCCTCGATAGGGTCGATACCTGGATCATCGGCACCCTGACGGAGACGCCGCATCCGACCCATGCGCACGTCGAAAAATCCTTGGGGTGGATCGGTCGGATCAAACCGCGCCAGGCGGTTTTGACTCATCTCGGGGTCGGCCTCGATTACGACGAACTGTCGGCCAAGCTGCCCGAAGGGGTGGCGATGGCCTACGACGGCATGGTGCTGGAAACGGCCTGACCCTGATGGAGAACGGGCCTATAATCATTGAGATAAACTTGGTGGATATCTTTGTAAGATATTGGCGCAAAAGCATAACCAATAATTTATCATAATATACATTATGCGACAATCAGATAAACCGGAGCAGACCTCAGAAGTCACTTTAAGTCGGCCCCGCTACCGCCGCGCCGGATCGATGAGGACGCCGTCATGAGCCGGTCGTCGTCATCCCTGGCCATGGACCGGCTGCTCGCCATTATGGCCGCGCTGCGCGATCCCCAATCCGGATGTCCGTGGGACGTCGAGCAGACCTTCGCCACCATCGCGCCGTACACCATCGAGGAAGCCTACGAGGTGTCGGACGCGATTCAACGCGGCGACATGGACGCGCTCAAGGACGAGCTCGGCGACCTGCTGTTCCAGGTCGTCTTTTACGCCCAGATGTCGCGCGAGGCCGGCGGCTTCGATTTCGAGGAAATCGCCCAAGCCATCAGCGAAAAGATGGAGCGCCGCCACCCGCACGTGTTCGGCGACGCCGAGATTGCCGATTCAGAGGCCCAGACTCGGGCCTGGGAGGAATACAAAGCGGCCGAGCGGGCCGAAAAAGGCGAAACCGCCGCCCCCAAGGGCGCCCTCGACGGGGTCGCCCTCGCCCTGCCCGCGTTGATGCGTGCCTACAAGCTCCAGCAGCGCGCCGCCCGGGTCGGCTTCGAATGGGAGAACGCCGCCGGCGCGCTCGAGAAAGTGCATGAGGAAATTGAGGAAATCCGGGCCGAGATCGAAGAGAACGCGCCGCATGACCGCATCGAGGACGAGATCGGCGATCTGTTCTTCGCGCTCGTGAACTATGCCCGGATGGTCGGCGTGACCCCAGAGGACGCGCTCCGCCGGGCCAACGACAAGTTCCTCGCCCGGTTTCGCCGGGTCGAGGCCCGCCTCGCCGAGCGCGGCAAGACGCCCGAGACCTCAAATCTCGAGGAAATGGACGTCCTCTGGAACGAGGTCAAACATATGGTTACAGCCAAAAAAGGCTCATAAACCTAGGTAAACCCCTAGCCCGGTTTCCCACAAAATCCCGGCTTTTTTACCGATTCCCCCGATAGTGCGGAGGCCCGCCGCCCGCTACCTTGAGCGCAACGAACAAAAGGTAATGGGGTCACTAACAAGAACAGGCGGTGCCATGAGTTTGAAATTCATCTACAGCAACATGTTCTGGAATGTCGCGGGTCTGCTGACCGGCGCGCTGACCGCCATCAAGTTGCTGCAGCTCTAGAAAGACGAAGACGACGCGCTCCCAAGTACGTCGCCAAGAAACGAGCCTTGCCGGGGACTCCACCCTCTCGGCGGGCCCGTTTACCTTTATTCGGTGTCGGGCGCCGTTTTCCCATTGTCGCCTTGGCCGGGCCCATTATGATGGCGCCATGGGTTCCAGAGCGTTAGCCTTCCTTTCTCCCTTCCGCGTCCTGAAGCGGACCGCGCGCGGCCTTAAGGCCCTCGCCTCCGTGCTGCTCGTCGTTCTGCTCGGCAGTTGCTATCTGCCGCTGCGCTTCGACGCCGAGATCGACCTGACCCGTCAGGGTTACTACACCATGACCTTTATCGGCTTCATGACCGACGTCGACCTGTTCCACAAGATCCAGACCGGCAAGATCAAGGGCGAGGAGATCGACAAGCAGCTGAAGCTGATCGAGACCGACTTCAAGCGCTCGCCCAACACCAAGGAATTCAGCGTGTTCGACCGCACCCGCGGGATCTTCAAAATCCGCTGGGAGAAGAAAGGCGACATCCTGAAGGACCGCATGGTGACCTTCATCCGGCGCAACGAGGCCATGCTCAACATCATCTACAACAAGGACAAGGGCACGATCGCGATTCAGGGTGCCTCCATCGCGGCGTCGAACAAGAAACGCCTGCTCGACATGGGCCTGAACGCCACCGGCGTGCTCAAGGTGACGACCGACGCGCGCATCATCCGCTCCAACGCCACCAAGGAGCAGAACCGCCGCGACGGCAAGCGCGGCAAGGAATTCACCTGGCAGATCGGCTCCATTCTCGATCCGAAGCCGGTCCTGATGATCGATTTCCGGTGACCGGCGAATATTTCAACCAAACAGGCCTTGAACCACCGAGACACAGAGGCACAGAGGTTTTCCGCTTTATCCCGTCATTCCCGCGAAGGCGGGAATCCATCTGTTCCGCGGTATGGACCCCTGCCTCTGCGGGGGTGACGACTCCCTATAAACGCGCCGCGCTATAGCTGGGTCTATTTCATTTCCTTCTCTGTGTCCTTCGTGTCTCTGTGGTTTTTATGTGGCCGACAAAATCTTACGGCCACAGCCGTTTGCGAAACGCCCGGCCCCGGCCGCGTGATCCAGGTCAATGTCTGTTCCCGAATGCGCATGTATAAAATCGACAGTAAGGGGAACGGTTAACAACCTTTGCTGGAGATGACTCTCATGAAGAACATTTCGAAACGATACGGATTGATTGTCGGTGCCGCTCTCGCGGTGGCGGCGTTGGCCGGGCCGGTCTTTGCCCAAGGCATGGGCCAAGGCATGGGACAAGGCATGGGCCAAGGTATGGGACAAGGCATGGGACAAGGCGGCGGCATGGTCATGTCCGAATGCGCGGCCGAGATCAAGAAACTCTGCGCGGACGTGTCGCACGGCAGCGGCGGCGTTCCGGCCTGCCTGGAAAAGAACAAAGCTAAACTGACAGATGCCTGCAAAAAGGCGTTGGATCAGCGCGGCCCGATGGGCGGTTCCATGGGCGGCGGCATGGGCGGCGGCATGGGCCGTTAATTTCCCTTTTCAGCCGTCGGAATTTTCCGGGACGCTTGCCTGTGGCGATGCAGGACGCGTCCCGGATTTATTTCATATGACGGGTGTTTTCATCCGGCGATCCGCTTGCGGAACGCCCTATCGCGCTTGAG
>JAVJPD010000614.1:0-4784 GCA_040216475.1 Rhodospirillales bacterium | reverse complement strand
GTCTGGTGGCGGTCGTTCCGTTATGGATTTGGCCGTCCGATGCTTCCGGATACCTGATCGAGTTGGCGGTTTCCGTCGCGAAGGTTACCGGCTGGCTGGTCGGCATTGCCGCCATCCTGTTCATTTCATCCGTCGCCTTGGCCGCGTTGAGCGATGCCCTGCTGAAGCAAAATCTCCGTTCCGATGAAGACCATCCGAGCGGGGCGGCGAACGAGCAGGCTTAAGCCCCCGGGAAAAGCGGGCAGGCTTAAGCCTCCGGGAAAAGCGGGCAGGCTTGAAACAGCCGCCGGCCGTTCCTCAGGCCGGTTTCGCCGGGGTTTTTTTCGCGTCCGGTTTGGCATCGTCGAGTTCGATGTATCCCCGGTCGATCGCACGCATCAGTGCCTCGAAAGCGGCAACGCCCTCTTCGTAGGCTTCGCGGTGCTTGCGCAGCGTTTTCAGTTCTGCTTCCACCGGCGCTTCGCTGCGCCCGCCGGCGCCCAAGGCAAAGGCGGCCTTGAGGTACTCGCCGCGCAGGCGGGCGACGGCGATCGCGAACGGCAGGACCGTCTTGCGGTTGACCGGCGGCAGAATATTGTTCATGACTTCGCGGTTCGAGAGCGTGATCGCCTGCTCGATTTCCAAGCGAAACTTACCGTGTTCTTTAACCGAGTCGTTCAGGGTCATGGGGCCTCTCCATTTCTAGCGCCCGGAACCCTAGCCCGATAATCCTTAAAAGGTGGTCAACGGGATTTTGTCCGGGCGGCTTTGGTGAGGGCGACAACCTCGCCGACGCTTTTGAGGCGGTCAAGGTTCCATAAGGATAGGATCAGTTTATCGCGAGCCTTCTGCGGCATACGCCGCCGGTTGAGGGTATGGAATTTCGCTTCGATCTCGGCGTCGTCGAGGCCGCGCTCCATGTCTTTTTCGGTTTGCCGAAATTCCGCGGAAACGCTTGCGCCGTCCTTGAGCGTCGCCGTCAAACGGCAGCTTCGGGTGCCCGGCGCGACCTTGTCGAACGCCGGATCGTAGTGCAGGTCCATTTTCTTCATCATGGCGTGGATGTCGGCGTCCCGGAAACGCTTGCGCAGGAACGTCTCGGGCGTGATGTCGCCTTCGAGCAGCGCGGCGGCCAGGCAAAACGGCAAGGAGTGATCGGCGGTTTCCCGGGTCGTTGGATTCCAGAACGCGGGATCCGGTTCCCAGCGTTCGAAAGCATGGCGGTACGAGTCGATCCGCAGTTTGGCGACGGCTTTCGGATCGCATTTTTCGCGCAGCTTCATCATGGTGCGCACCGGCACCTGGATGCCGTCACGCACCGGAAAGATTTTGATATTGGTTTGCCCGATGGCGAAGGTGTGGCGCTTGAAGGATGCCGGGATCGAAATCCGCTGCGGGCCGTCCATGGTTTGTTTCCAGATACCGTGTTTGCCGTCGTAGCTGTCTTGCGGGCCGGTGACGCCGGCCTTGGCGGCGAAGGCGGCGAACACGCCCTGGCGCGCCGCGCTCGGTCCGGCCAGGCCCTTCCACATGGAAAGCTCGCCGGCGCGGGTCTGGCGCGTGGACAGGCTCTCCGCCGCGGCAATGGCGAGCGCGTGGCGCATGGGCTCCGGTTTCAGGCGTAAAAGCCGCGCCGTCGCCAAGGCCAATGCCGGGGTCGCCGCCAGGGATTGATCCCAGCCGCGCGCGAAAAACGGCACGGCATCGCAGATCCGGCAATGGATTTCGTAGCAGATGACCGTCGCCAGAATCAGATCGCGCCCGCTCGCCCCGACGGCCTCCGCGACGGCCAGCAGGGCGGGGATGTTGTCGGAGGCGTGCGCGGTGCTGGCGCGGGTGTAGGCGTCGTTCATGTCGAGGTAACGCACCATGGCGCCGTTCACGAACGCGGCCGTTTCGGGCGGCACGGTTTCGAGCGAGCCGAACAGGCGCGCCCGGGCCCCGGATTTGACGGGCACGACGAGCTTGCGCGCGGCTTTCACGGTGGGGGCGTCGATGGCGGCCAGCGCGACGCCGAGGCTGTCGACGAACCGGGCCTTGGCGGCGTGAACCGCGGCGGGCGGCAGATCGCCGTATTTGAGGGTCGAGGCGAAGTCGATGAGTTGTTTTTCGGTCTTGTCCATGCCGGTTTTCTCCCTGTCGGCCGCCCGTGTTATAGCATGGCCTCGAAACGGAGGAATTGAAAAGCCGGGCGGAAGGGTTACATTGAGGGCAGGCAAAGGAGAGACCGGTGAGCGTCCAAACCACGATCGAGCAAAAAATCCAGCAGGCATTGAGCCCGGCGCATCTCGAAGTGATTAACGAGAGCCATCGGCACAGCGTGCCGCCGGGCTCCGAGTCCCATTTCAAGGTGGTGATCGTTTCCGACGTCTTCGACGGTCAGCGCCTGGTCGCCCGCCAGCAGCGGATCAATGCGCTGTTGGCGGACGAGCTCAAGGGCCCCGTGCACGCACTCACGATGCAGACTCTGACGCCCGCCGAATGGCGCGCGCGCGGCGGCGCGGTGCCGGACTCGCCCGATTGCCTCGGCGGTTCCAAGGCGGACGCGAAGCCGGGCATAAAAACGTAAAGGCTTCGGCGTTGGGGGGATCGGGGGGCAACGGCGACATAACGGTATCGGACCGCACCGGCCACGTCTTCGCCGTCATGACGGCGGCGTTCGTGGTGGTGCTGGTGTTGACCAACATCATCGGCGTGAAATTGTTCCTGGCGTTTCCCGAAAGCCTGCCGCACGGCATTTTCGGCGAGGCGATCACCCTGACGACCGGCCTGATCACCTATCCGATCACCTTCCTGCTGACCGATATCGTCTGCGAGGTGTTCGGGCGTAAAAAAGCGAACCTGATGGTGATTACCGGCTTCGCCATGAGCCTTGCGTCCCTAATTCTCATTCACATCGCGCTGGTGCTGCCGGGCTCGCCCGCCTGGCCGTCGGGCAATCCCGACTACAAGACCGTCGCCGAGATGCAAAAGGCGTTCGAATCCGTCTTTACCTTGCCGGGGGTTCTGATCTTCGGCTCGATGACGGCCTATCTGGCGGCGCAGTTGCTCGACGTGCGTCTGTTTCACTTCTGGAAGCGGCTGACGCAAGGCCGGCACCTGTGGTTGCGCAACAACGCCTCCACCATGATCTCGCAACTGGTGGACACCGTGATCGTGAATTCGATCTTTCTCGGGTTCGGCCTGGGATTGGATTGGATGCTGGTCGGCAAGATCATCGCCGCGTCCTATCTATTCAAGCTGCTGATCGCGCTTCTGGACACGCCGTTCTGCTATCTCGGCGTCGCCGCGGTGCAAAGGATGATCGCGGAACGATAGAGTCCGCGATCAAAGATGCTCCCAGAGGGTTGCTTCCTCGTCGAGCTTGGCGTGCTCCTCGCCGATGAAGTCGCGCCGCGAGATCACGCCGATGATTTTTCCCTTGCGCTCGACCGGCAGGTAGCGGAAGTCGCCCATCTGCATGCGGTGCATGGCCTCGACCGGGTTCTCGTCCGGCGAGCAGGTGTGCGGCTTTTTGGTCATGATCGCCTCGAGTTTGGTCTTTTTCGGATCGAGCCCTTCGGCGATCACCCGGTCGACGATGTCGCGTTTGGTGACGATACCGTTGAGCGTGCCGCCGTCGATCACCAGGACGCAGCCGATATCGTGCTCCTTCATCAGCCGTGCGGCGTCGCAGACGCAGGCACCGCCGTTTAAAGAGAAAAGCTTGTGGCCACGAATGACCTCGGAAACGGCTTTGCGCATGGGCCCTCCTTTCTCGACGGCTTTCAGTCTGTCATGAGACCGTCGCGCGGCCCTTGACCTGCGTTAAGAATGTGTGGCGTTAAGAAGGCGTGGCATTGCGCGATACCGTAAATCCTACCACAGGAGCGGCACGAAGCGCTGCTCGTCCTTCGGCGGGCGGATATAGCCCTTGGCGGGGCGTCTCGGCGGCAGGGTGATTTTCTTTTTCTCGATTTCGCTATAATCGAACTGACTGAGGAGATGCGTGATGCAATTGAGGCGCGCGCTTCGCTTGTCGTCGGCCTCGACCACCCACCAGGGACTGTAATCGAGGTCGGTGTAGCGGAACATCTCGTCCTTGGCCTTGGAGTATTCGACCCACCGGTTTCGGGCCTCGACGTCCATGGGGCTCAGTTTCCAGTTCTTCATCGGATTGTTGATCCGGTCCTGAAAGCGGCGTTCCTGTTCGTCGTCGCTGACCGAGAACCAGTATTTGATGACCTTGATGCCGGACCACAGCAACAATTGTTCGAACTGAGGACAGGCGCGCAGGAACTCGTCGTACTCGGTATCCGTACAGAAACCCATCACGCGCTCGACGCCGGCGCGGTTGTACCAGCTGCGGTCGAACAGCACGATTTCGCCGGCCGTCGGCAGTTCGGCGACGTAGCGTTGAAAATACCACTGCGTCCGCTCGCGCTCCGTCGGCGTGCCCAAGGCGGCGATGCGGCAGTAGCGCGGGTTGAGCGGCTCGCCGATGCGTTGAATGACGCCGCCCTTGCCGGCGGCGTCGCGGCCCTCGAAAATGACGACGATGCGCTGCTTTTCCTCGCGCACCCATTCCTGCCATTTGACGAGTTCGAGCTGCAGCCGGGCGAGTTCGGCCTCGTAGATCTTCTTCTTGACGCGCTCGATGCCGTGCTTGTTGGTTTTCTTGAGGGCTTTCGGTTCGGCCTTATCGAGTTTGGCCGATTTCTTTTTGGTATCCGCGGGCATGGCATGTCTCCAGTATCCGTTACGGATCGGCGCTGATCCCGGGGCGGCGGAAAGGCCGGGGAATATGACTGTAGCCAAATCGCGCG
>JAVJPD010000613.1:0-1689 GCA_040216475.1 Rhodospirillales bacterium | reverse complement strand
GAACATGTACCGGCCTTCGATCTTACGGTTTTGTGCCGTGGTCAAGTGGATCGCGTGGGCGCGGGCCTTGTAATCTTCGAAACGATGAAATGTCATTGGATAATCCGCCTATTCCCCCGAAGAACGTCACGGAGCATATTATTATGCTAATAAATGCAACCGGACAACCATGACGGGAATCGCCCCGAATTAAAGGAAAACCTCCCATGATTTCACCTCTGATGGCCGAACTGAGCGCATACTTGGCTTCCGCGCCCCGACGGGATGTGCCGAGCGACGTCATCGAAAAAGCCAAACTTCGCATCCTCGATGCGCTTGCCGCCATGATCTCGGGAGCCACGCTGAAGCCCGGCTACGCCGCGATCGACTTCATGAGCCGGCAAGGCGGAACCGGCGAGGCGACCGTCGCCGCCGCCTGTTATGTCACCACCGCGATCAACGCCGCCCAGGTCAACGGCACCCTCGCCCATGCCGATGAAACCGACGATACCCATCAGCGCGCACGGTTCCATCCCGGGTGTGTGATCGTTCCCGCGGCGCTGGCCGTCGCCGAGCGAGGGCACCATACCGGGGCGGCACTCATCAAAGCCGTCGTCTTGGGCTATGACATCGGCACGCGGTTCAACCTCGCCCTCGGTCCGGACGTGCTGTTCAATGATGCCGCGCATGCCACCTGCACCGGCGCACAATTCGGCGCCACGGCGGCGTGCGGCCTGCTCCTCGGCGTCGATGACCGCCAGGCCCGTTATGAAATTTCTTATGCCATGCAGCAGGCCGCCGGGGTACCGTGCTGGCACCGGGACAATGAGCACATGGAGAAGGCCTTCGTGTTCGGCGGCATGCCGGCGCGCAACGCCGTGCAGGCAGCCTTGTTCGCCGCCGCCGGGTTCAGCGGCGTCGATGACGTTCTCTCGGGTCCTCACAACTACTTCGACGTCTTCACCAACGATCCCCATCCCGATGAAATCACCAAGGATCTCGGAACGCGCTTCGACGTTCTGGATGCCAACCTGAAGAAATGGTGTGTCGGCATGCCGGCGCAATCGCCGTTGGATGCCATCGAAATTCTGACGGCAAACCATGACATACAGCCCGATCAGGTGAAAAAGATCGTCATCACCTTGCCCGAAGGCCGCTACGCCATTTCCGACAACAGCCTGATGCCGAACATGTGCCTGCAACACCTGAGCGCGCTGTATCTGATCGACCGTCACTTGGATTTCGAGAATACCCATGACGAAGCGCGCATGAAGGATGCCGACATCATGTCCTTGCGCCGCAAGGTCGAGCTGGTGCCCGATAAGGATCTAAGAACCGCACAGCCGCCGCGCCAAGCCATCGTCGAGATCACGATGAAAGACGGCCGAATATTCCGCCACCACACCAAGGCCGTGCGCGGCAGCGCCGCCAATCCGATGGACAGGGCCGATGTCGCGGCCAAGGCGCAAAGCCTGATGCGCCCGGTGCTCGGCGCGGAAAAGGCCGCTCGATTGATCGAACGCATATTGGATTTGGAAACCGTGACGGACGCCACCGATCTGCGGCCCCTGCTGCAACCCTAAAACCGCGAAACGCAGGCATAAAAATAGCGGCGGCTTCGTAAGGATTACGAAACCGCCGCCGGTTCAATCTAAATTTCGGTTAGGCTTTTAAAGCGCTTCCAACTGCCCCATGAATTCGACGATCTTG
>JAVJPD010000612.1:0-3488 GCA_040216475.1 Rhodospirillales bacterium | reverse complement strand
GTACCGCCAAGCTGTTTTTTCCGCACCGTAACGAGCGGGACCGCGAGGCCCGCTCGTTACGGTGCGGAAAAAACAGCTTGGCGGTACGGGAAATGCCGGTGCGCGACTCGACGACCTTATAGACCTCGCCCTCGTAGCCGCCGCCGAGGAATTCCTCGACCTCGTAAATCCCGGCGATCTTGCGGCCCGGCTCCAGGTCGAATTTCTCGATCTTGGGCGGCTTCGGTTTCCTCGATTTCACCGGCATGGAAAAGTCGGGCCTTCACGACGGGGTTGTCTCGGCGCATATCATCACGCAATGTAGGCCGTGGCAAGCGCCCAAAACCGGACACGGAAACGATGAAAACACGCCTCGAAGAGGAACATGCCGCCCTGCTCGCCCTCGACAAATCGTCCGCCGAAGGGCGCGCGCCGGTCGAGCTGGACCAGCAGAGCGTCGGCCGGCTGTCGCGCATGGACGCGCTCCAGGTGCAGGCCATGGCGCAGGCCGTCGGCGTGCGCCGCGAGGGCCGTCTCAAGCAGATCGAAGCCGCGCTCAAGCGCATCGAGGCCGGCGAGTACGGGGAATGCCTCGATTGCGGCGTGGCGATTCCGGCGAAGCGTTTGGAGATCGACCCCGCCACGGCCTATTGCGTCGACTGCGTGAAGTGATGCCAACCGGGCTCAAGCCAAGAATGCGGCAACCTTCGGATCGGCCTTGAGCTTTTCGAGATCGTCCTCGCCCGGCAGTTGCGGGCGGTCGCGCTCGGCATTGACCATACAGAGGAAGCCCAAAGGCTGATCGCCGCCGGCGCGCAACTGATGCCAGGTGAGCGGCGGCACGGTCACGAGATCGCGCTCCTTGACCTCGCGCACGTCATCGCCGACCAGGCATTGTCCCGCGCCGCGCAGGATCATCACCGCGTGGATATGCTCGTGGCGCTCCAGCGTCGTGTGCCCGCCGGGCGCGACCTCGAAATATCGTAATTCACACTTGAGATCGGGATCTCGGAACAGGACCTGGCGCGTGACCGCCTTGAAGGGGGCTTCGCCTTCTTCCTTGTAGGCCAATTGCTCGACGCCTTCCCAGCGGAAGTCATCGAGAAAGGCGCGGAATGTCGGATCGTCGCTCATACCATGACCCTATTTAGCTTCACGCGGCGTAGCCCACGACCTTATCCATGAACGCCGCCGTCTCCTCGGTCAAGCGTTCGCGGGTCTCCAACAACGCGCCGCCGATCAACAGCATCACGTCGCGGCCGTAGAAATCGAGCATTTCCTCGACCCGGTCCAGGGTCATGCCGCCCGCCGGCACCGGCACGCACGGCTTGATGCCGTCCCACGGTTGAAGCGCCGCTTGAGCCAAGGCCGTGCAGGTTTCCTTGGGATAGGCGAACCGCCCGCCGTAGTTGACGAAGATGGTCGCGTCCGCGCCGAGCAGGCGAAACAGCTTGCCGAACAGGAACGGCGAGGCGATCCGCCCGCCGCCCGCCATCGAGGGGTGCGCCATAAAGGCGAAATCCGGATGCTCCTTCACCACCGCATGAAACGCCGGCAGGCCCGCGACCATCGGCGGGATCAAGGCGGTATCGATGCCTTCGGCGCGGGCGATGCGAAGCTGCTCGCGCAGTTGATCCAGATGCCCGGTCAAGCTCGGCACGTAACGGGTGTGCCCGCCGGTCTCGGCGTTGGCCCGGCGCACGGCTTCGGCGCAGGCCGGGATGCGTTCGGCAAAGCGGCTGTAGGTCTGGTCCGCCAAACCGTGATCGTCCTTGATGAAGTCGACGCCGCCGAGCGCGAACCGGCCGGCCAGTTTCGCCAACCCCTCGACCGGCAAGCCTTGCGGTTTCAGCGCCGAGCACGTCAAGCCGCGCCCCGCCGCGCCGCAGCGCGCGCGCAAGCCCTCGAGGCCGTGGTTCGGCCCGCCGAAGGCGTCGAGCACGTCTTGCGGGAAATCGGCATCCTCCAGCACGACGTGTTCGTGAATAGAGGAGTTGCCGAAGATCATGTTGATCAGTTGGGCAGCCTCAAACCCGGTAGTCTCGGTCGCCAGCGACACTCGTACCCGGTAGGTGCCGTCCGCGTTGTCGCGGATATCCTCGACCCGCCCGACGATGGTATCGAGCACGTACCGATCGTCGATGGCGCCGAGCGGCATCTCGACGCTCTGCTCGACCGCGATGGCCTGCGCGCACGCCTCGATGCTCTCGGCATCGCAGCGCACGCGAAACGTAACCCCGATCCGGGACATCATCACCTCGGTTGCGTCACGTCGATTGAGCTACGGGCGTCAGGCCGTTCCCAGCAGCGCCCGGCGGAAGATCGACTTGCGTTCCGCCGCGTCCCAATTGCGCGGGCCCTTCGGCGGCGGTTCCTCGTTCACGCGCAGCAGCACGAACACGGGACCGTTGGTGTTGCGCAGCACCGTCGAGGCTTCATCGCACTCATCGACCGTTTTCACGGTGCGCGTCACCGCGATACCGCTGCCCTGCGCGATCTTTTCCAGATCGACGCCGAGATTGGTGTGGCTCTCCTGGTTGCCGGTCTCTTGATAATGACCGTTATCGACGCACACGATGGAGAGGTTCGGCGGTTGCGCGACCGAAACCAGCGCGAGCGATCCCATATTCATGAGCAGCTCGCCGTCGCCGGTGACGACCAGAACCTTCCTTTTGGGCTGCGCCAGCGCGAGGCCCAAGCCCATCGAGACTGCGCCGCCCATGGCGCCGCCGAATATGAATGCGTTCGGCGCTTCCTTCGTCAGATGGGCAATATCCTTCGCCGAACCGGCCAAACCGGCGACGATGAGAAAATCGTTCGGATCGCCGACGACCTTGGGAACAACGACTTTACGGTCGAGCAATTTTTCCTGTGCCATGATGCGATCTCTCCCTTAAAAGCCTTTGGCGCCGAGCAGCTTCTGCGTCAACAGAACCGCGACGGCACAGTTCGATTTGAAAGCCATGCCGAGAGCGGCATTGGTGGCGGCGATGACGTCCTCGGGCGACTCCGCCCGGATGACCTTCAGGCCCATCGCTTCCATGACCGGCTGGGTGCCGCGGCCCATGGCGATCTGCCAGGGATTTTCCTCGCCGTAATCGCCGCGCATGCTGACATAGGTGAGAAACGGGAAACGGCCGTATTCCATCAGCGAGAACATGTTCACGCAATTGCCGACACCGCTGCTCTGCATCAGGAGAACGCTTCTCGCACCGCCGAGATGCGCACCCGCCGCGAGCGAGACCCCCTCTTCCTCGGTCGTCAGACGAATGGAGTGAACATCCGGATCGGCCAGCGAGCGGTTGATCAAAATCTTATGGCCGGCATCCGGCACATAGCTGAAAATCGTGACGCCCGCTTCCTTCAGGGCGTCGTACAACTGATCCTGCCAAGCGGTAGAACCGGCGCTTTTATCCGCCATAATCGGTTTTCCTCCCCATGCGTATATTATGAAGGCCGTATTTACGAAACCCCGAATCGGGAGCCTAAATAAGCACATTTCGCTTTTG
>JAVJPD010000611.1:0-1305 GCA_040216475.1 Rhodospirillales bacterium | reverse complement strand
ATGTCGCAATCGGGCACCAAGTTCCGGGTCGTGCCGTACAAGGGCGGTAAACCGGCCACCACGGCGGCCTTGAAGAAGGAAGTGGATGTCGCCTGCAGCGGCTTGCACGAGCAGCTCGATGCGATCAAGGCCGGCCGTCTACGCAACCTTTGCATCTGTAACGACAAGGAACTGTCGATCCAGGGGCAGAACCTGAAGCCGATCACCGACGCGGTGCCGAAGCTTAAAGGTAAAGTGCCGATCGGCGGCGGCATGTCGATGGCGATGCGCCGTGACACCGATGTCGGTATCCTGAAGAAGATTTCCAAGGAGTGGCTGGCGTCGATCAATTCCAAGAAATTCCACGAAATCGACATGAAAAAACCTCGTTTCCCCGATCCGGTCGTCGGCGCCGATGCCGATAAGCGGGCGCTGTTATGGGAGACGGTTGCCGCGAACCTCCTTGCCGATGTCGGCAAGGCCAAGAAAAGCCCGAAGGATCTCGGCTTGCCCAGCATCGACGAGTTCGAAAACTGGTGGCCGCCCAAGGGCTATAAACCGCGCGTTTAGGTAGCGGTCATCCATGAACGATAGAGACCCATCTCAGGAGTCTCAACCCGAACAAGAGAAGGAGAGCACAGGCTTTCTGGTCGGCCTGGGCCTCCTTCTCGTTTCGGGTTACTTCTTCGTCACGAGTTTTTTCATTCCTCATCCGGAGGGCTGGCAAACCGCGCCCGGTATGCTGCCGATGTTCCTGGGCGGCACGCTGTTCGTCATGGCGGCGATCATTACCCTGGATACGGTCCGCAAAGGTGCCATCAAGAACCTATTCGGCGGCGGCGAGGACAAGAAAGCCAAGAGACAGGAATCGGATAATTCGTTGCGCCGGGCCTTCATGGCGATTGCCGGCGTGGCCGTTTTTTATTTCGTGCTGTTGGAATTCATGCCGTTCGAGATTGCGGCCTTTTTGTTTTTGGCCGGCATGACCCAGCTTTTCTGGGATGCCTCGAGCTTGGCCCAACGGCTCATTATTTCGATCCTCGTTCCTTTCCTGCTCACGGGCGCTTTTCAGGGCATCTTCGGGATTCCGCTGCCGGGCGACAGCAACCTGGTTCAGGAATTCATGTATTGGATGAAGGGATAGGGCCGATACGCCATGGCGTTCGATTGGACATACGTTTTCAGTTGGAGCGGATTGCTGACGGCGATGCTCGGCTCGATCCTCGGGATCGTTTGGGGCGCGCTGCCGGGCCTCTCGGCCAATATGGCGATGGCGCTGCTGGTCGGGTTTAACGTCTGGGTCGGATATGCCGTCGTGGCCGTGGC
>JAVJPD010000610.1:0-6370 GCA_040216475.1 Rhodospirillales bacterium | reverse complement strand
AGCGCGTACAACTCGGTCGAGGACGCGCTGTCGCCGTCGACGCCGCTGTAGGACTGCTCGAACACCAGACTCGCCGAGAGCGACAACGGCTGATGGCGGGTAAAGCGGCTCGCCAGGTAGGACGACAGGATCAAGACGCCTTTCGAGTGCAGCGGCCCGCCGAGATCGACTTCGCGTTCGATGTCGATCACCTCGCCGCGGCCCAAGCGGACGAGGCAACTGATGCGGCTCGGACGGCCGAAGGCAAAGCTGTCCAACATGTACACCGCGAGGCCGTTGATCTCGCCGACGCGCGTGCCGTCCGTATCGATGACATACGTGCCGCGCTGAATCTCCTCCTGGATGCGTTCGCGGATGCGGTCCGAGCGGTAAATCTTGGCGTCGATCGCCTGCTTGACGTACTCGGCCGTGATCGTGTCCGTGCCGGCCTCGCCCGCCCAGTAGTCGGCCTCGCGCACTAAATCCTCGATGTCGCCCATCTTGGTCGTGAGTTTCTCGGCGTCCTCCACCAGCCGCGCGGCGTGCTCGATGATGCGCGCCACCCCGCCCGAATCGAGCGGGCGCAGAGCGTGTTTGCGCGTCACCGCGCCGACGAGGCGCGCGTATTGCTGCGTGTTACTCTCGTCACGGTCCATCCGGTCGCCGAAATCCGACGTGACCTTGAACAGATCCTTGAAGTCGGGATCGTAGGCGTTCAACAGATAATACAGTTCCGGTTCGCCGAGCAGGACGATCTTGACGTCGAGCGGAATCAATTCGGGCTCCAGCGTTGTCGTCGAGGCCCACCCCATGCTTTCGGCCGCCGATTCGATCCGCACCCGCCGCGCCCGGACGGCCCGCATCAGGGTCTCCCAGGCATAGGGCTGGGTCAGCACCCGGCGCGCGTCCAGGATCAGATAGCCGCCGTTGGCCCGATGCAGCGCACCCGATTTGATCAGCGTGAAATCCGTCACCAGCGTGCCGAGTTGCGACATATGCTCGATACGCCCGATCAGGTTGGGCTGCGTCGGATGATCCTCGTAGATCACCGGCGCGCCGGCCAGGGTGCCTTCCGCGCAATCCCGGTCGTCGATCTCGCCTTGCGATGCCGGCAAGGCCGGCGGCGTAACGTCGGGTTCGGGGCAGGCATGATCGACCAGCACGTTGACCTGATAGCGCCGGAACGCCGCGCCGCGCGCGCCCATGCGCGCCGCCGCCATCAACGCCTGCTGCTGTTCGCCCTGTTCCTGGGGCAGAAAATCCTCGACGTTCTCGATCACGTCGGCGCGCACCGCTTCGAGGTATTCCTGCACCCGCGGCGTATCCCGCCAGCGGGCCTTGGTTTCCTCGATCAGATGGCCGACCGCGAATTCCGTGATGCCCTTATTCAACGCCCGCAGCTTTTCGCGTTGGTCCTTGATCCATTTCGGCAGCTTTTGCAGCGCTTCCTGCAGCTCGCCTTCCAGTTCCTCGATGTCCTTCTTGAACTTTTCGCGTTCCACCTCGGGCAGCTCATTGAACGTTTTGGGATTGATCACCTCGCCGTCGCGCACCGGGGCGAGCGCAAAGCCGACCGGCGTGCGGATCAACGCGAGGCTTCGCTCCTCGGCCTTGTTTTGCAACGCCTTGAAGGTTTTCTCGTGCTGTTCCTTGAACTCTTCTTCGACGGCGTTGACCTGATTTCGGTACTCGTCGCTCTCGAACGCCGCCGGGATCGCGCTTTGCAATTCGTCGACCAAGTGTTCCATGTCGATCTTCAGCGCGCGCGCCTTCCCCGGCGGCAAGGCCAGCGCGTGCGGCTTGTGCGGCTCGATGAAATTATGGATATAGCACCAATCGTTCGGAATCGGCTGCTTGGCGGCCTGCTCCTCGACGAAACGGCGTACCAGGGTGTATTTGCCGACGCCTTCTTCGCCCAGAACGAACAGATTGTAATCGTTGTGGCGCATGCCGATGCCGAAGCGGATCGCCTGCACGGCGCGGTCCTGACCGAGAATTCCCTCGAGCGGCTCCAGCTCGGCGGTCGTCTTGAAGGATAATTGGTCGGGATCGCAGCGGGTGAACAGTTTTTCCGGCGGCAGCGGATCGGTGGGTTTGGTCATTCAACGTCCCTGGTGTTGTCTTTGTATAACGGCGGTTCGATCCCGGGTTACGGAACCGGATGTTTCAACATGAGCTCAGGTCTGTTCTTCGATCAGCATCATATCCTCGTCGCTGAGGCCGAAATGATGGCCGATTTCGTGAATCAGCACATGGCGAATCACCTGCATCAGATTTTCGCCGGTCTGCTCCGCGTATGCCGCGATCGGCCGCCGGTAGAGAAAAATCATGTCGACGCCGGGAAACGGATCGGACACGCTTTTTCGATCGAGCGAGACTCCCTGATACAATCCCAATAGATCGTAGGGGTCGCGGATGTCCATGTCGGCAAGAATGTCGCCGTCGGCGAATTCGGCGATCCGGATCACCACGCCCTCGACGTAACAGCGCAACTCCTCGGGAATGGTCGCAAAGGCTTCCAGCGCGATGGTGTGCATCGTGTCCAGATCGGGTAGCGTCTCGGCGCGGGTTCTCATGGCCGAGACCTTATCGCGCCTTGACCGGGAGGCCAAGCGCGCCCAGAGTCGGCGGTCGTCGGACCAAACCCGGGAGAACGAACATGGCCGAAAAACTGAGCGGAACCGCCCGGTCCGAGGCCCTCGCCGCCCTGACGGGCTGGCACGAGGTCGAGGGCCGGGACGCCATCGCCAAAAAATTTCAATTCAAGGATTTCAACGAGGCCTTCGGATTCATGAGCCGCATCGCCCTGATGGCCGAGAAAGCGGATCATCACCCCGAATGGTTCAACGTCTACAGCCGGGTCGAGATCACGCTGAGCACCCACGATGCCGGCGGTGTGAGCGCAAAGGACATCGCGCTCGCCCGTTTCATCGATTCGGTCGTCGATTCGGGCGTCGATTCGGGCGTCGATTCGGGCGCCGCTACCTGAGATCATGGCCTGAGATCATGCCGAAACCGCCGGTGCCGCCGGAACGGGAAAAGCAAGACGACCCGCTCGGGGATGAAACCCATTGGAAGGCGCGCCTCGTCCGGCACCGGTTCTGGGGCAAGGCCCGGCGCACCCTCGGCAAGATCCCGTTCAGCGAGGACGCGCTGGCGGCGTATTATTGCGCGATCGATCCGGCGACACCGCGGCACGTGCGCTTCGTGCTGATCGGCGCGCTCGCCTATTTCATCCTGCCGCTCGATAAGATCCCGGATTTCATTCCCGGCCTCGGCTTCGCCGACGACGCCGCCGTGCTCGCCGCCGCGATTCGCTCGATCAGCGGGTATCTCCACGCCGATCATTACGCCCAGGCGCGGGCCTTTCTCGTCACGGAAGACCCCGGCAAAGCGCCAAAGGCTTGATTCCCGCCGCCCGTTCGCGGACTCCATGGATGTCGACCGGACCTGGCTACGCCGAAGCGAAGCTCCGGCTTCGCCAAGGCAAGTTCACGTGATCTAATGCCCGTGGATCATCAAGGGGGAATGCCATGCGGGGATATTTCGGCATCGGCGCCGAAGGCATCAGCAAGCCGATGAACGTCGGCAGCCTGTTTCGCACGGCGCACGCGTTCGGCGCGAGTTTCGTCTTCACCGTGGCCGCCGCCTACAAACACCGCGAAGGCGGCAAGTCCGACACCTCCAACGCCGTGTCCCATGTGCCGTTTTACGCATTTCCCGATGTCGACTCCCTGCTGCTGCCGAAGGGCTGCGACTTGGTCGGCATCGAGATCGCCGAGGACGCCTTCGACCTGCCGAGCTTCCGCCATCCCGCCAACGCCGCCTACATCCTCGGCCCCGAGCGCGGCGCCCTCAGCCCGGCGGCATTGAAACGCTGCGCCTATGTGGTGAAAATTCCGACCCGCTTCAGCATCAACGTCGGCCTCGCCGGCGCGCTCGTGATGTACGACCGGCTGATTACCCTGGGGCGATTCGCGCCGCGGCCCGTCGGCGCCGGCGGCCCCGTCGAGGCGCTGCCCGAAGCCGTATTCGGCGGTCCGCGCCGCCGCAAGCGGATGGACGCGTTCCGCGCCGTACCGCCGGGCAAGATCACGGCGTAACGGCGCGCGGCCGCATCGAAATATTCGGTCCCGCGCTTGGCAATCCCGCCGGCCGGCGTTATGTATGGGCCATGAAACGATTCGCCATAGCCCCGGTTGCCTGTGCCGCCCTGCTGGCGGCGGGCTTGGCCGCTTGGCCCGCGTCGGCCGATCCGATCAACACCTTCAACGACTGGAGCGCCTTCGCCGAAACCGAAGGCGGCCAGAACGTCTGCTACATCGGCAGCACGCCGAAAACGCAGAGCGGAAAGTACAAGAACCGCGGCGAGACCTACGTGCTGGTAACCCACCGCCCGGCGGACAAGACCCGCGGCGTCGTCAGCGTCAAGGGCGGCTATGCCTACAAGAAGGGAGCCGAGGTTCAGATCAACATCGATTCGGAACGCTTCACCCTGTTCACGGATCAGGACCATGCCTGGGCTTTCGACGCGGACGGCGACCGCAAACTGGTGGCCGCCATGAAGGCGGGTTCGAAGATGATCGTGACCGGCGTGTCCGATAAAGGTACCAAGACGACCGATACGTATTCGCTGTCCGGGTTCACGGCGGCGTATAATGCCATCGGCCGGGCCTGTCCTGCTAAATAGGGCCGGCGACGTATGGCCGGTTAAATACGGCCGGCGAAATCATGATACCGCCGCATCACGGCTATATGGGGCGGCGATTTAGGCACACCGACATGACGGATGAATTGACGAACGGGCTTAAGGGCGGGCGCACCAGTTTGATCGGGCTCACGCGCGAGGAGCTCGCCGGCGTGATCGAAGGCCTCGGCGAGAAGCCGTTCCGCGCCAAGCAGCTTTGGCACTGGATCTACCATCAGGGCGAAACCGATTTCGAGCGCATGACCACGCTCGCCAAGGATTTCCGCGCCCGCCTCGCCGAGCATTTCACCCTCGACCGGCCCGGCGTCGCCCAGGAACAGCAATCCGCCGACGGCTCGCGCAAATGGCTGATGCGCTTTGCCGACGGCAACGAGGCGGAAACCGTGTTCATCCCGGAGGAGGACCGCGGCGCGCTTTGCATCTCCTCGCAAGTCGGCTGCACGCTCACCTGCACGTTCTGCCATACCGGCACGCAAAAGCTCGTGCGCAACCTGAGCGCACCCGAGATCGTCGGCCAGTTCATGCTGGCACGGGATTCGATTCAAGAGTGGCCGAGCGACCGGGAAGACCGTCTGCTCACCAACATCGTCATGATGGGCATGGGCGAGCCGCTGTTCAATTACGAGAACGTCGCCAAGGCCTTGACCATCATCCTGGATCAGGACGGCATCGCGCTGTCGAAGCGCCGCATCACGCTCTCGACCTCGGGCGTCGTGCCGATGATCGCCCGGGTCGGCGAGGAGCTCGGCGTCAAACTCGCGATCAGCCTGCACGCCGTCACCGACGAGCTGCGCGACGTGCTGGTGCCGATCAACAAAAAGTATCCCCTCGCCGAGCTGCTGGAGGCCTGCCGCACCTATCCCGGCGCCAACAACGCCCGGCGCATCACGTTCGAGTACGTCATGCTCAAGGGCGTCAACGATTCGCCCGCCGACGCGCGCGCCTTGGTCAAGCTGGTCGAACGCATCCCGGCCAAGTTCAACCTGATTCCGTTCAACCCCTGGCCGGGCGCGCCGTATGAATGCTCGGACGACGCGACGATGAAACGATTCGCCGATATTCTCAACGACGCGGGCTATTCGGCGCCGATTCGCCAGCCGCGCGGGCGCGACATCCTGGCCGCGTGCGGACAGTTGCGTACCGAAAGCCTGCGGACGCGGAAAAACGCCGCCCCGGAAAAAGTCCCGGAAATCGCACAAGACGGCCTCACGGCCTGATCCCTTCAGCGCGTTTTGTCGTGAAATTTCATACCAACCTATTCATATACATAGGTTTTTTAGTGGACTTGCCGGTCCACTTACGCGTAGATTCCTCGCGGACCGCACGGTCCTAAAAAACAAGACGACCGCCCCTGGTGGTAAGGACACCCTGCCGTCCGCAACCGCCGCCTTTTCGGGGCTGCCCGCCCCGACTGCCCCCCGGCACGGGGCGGGCTCGTCTATAAGGCCGAAAAAACTATAAACCCTGAAAGCGGCCCGAGAGCGGTATACAATATACTGATGTTTCCCCGGCAGCGGTTTTCCTGTATCACCAAGTGAACGGCGGGGCGCGAAAAAAGTGCGCCCGAAACACCCGAACGGACACCCAGGCACAATAAGGGGAGGATCATGCGCTACATCATCAACGGCCAGCAGGAATTCGGTAAGGCGGTTCTGGAAAAGATGCTCGCGCGCGGCGACGACG
>JAVJPD010000609.1:0-1922 GCA_040216475.1 Rhodospirillales bacterium | reverse complement strand
GCTCCACCAGCATGGCGCCGTGCACGACGAGCGGAAAATAGATCGTCATCGGATGGAAACCCTCGTCGAGCAGGGCCTTGGCGAGATCGAGAGTGGTAACGCCGGTTTCCTTGAGGGAGCGGTCGTCGAACAGGACTTCGTGCATGCAGGGGCCGGGAAACGGCAAGTGCAGCACGTCCTGCAGGCGGGCGAGAAGATAATTCGCGTTCAGCACCGCATCGCCGGACACTTGGCGCAAGCCGTCGGAGCCCAGGCTCATCATGTAGGACAAGGCCCGCACGAACATGCCGAACTGACCGTGGAATCCCTTCACGCGCCCGAGCGGTTTTGCGCTGCCGTTTCCGGCATGCTCGATCAGCCGGAACCGGCCGTTTTCCTCGATGACCGCGGGCAGGGGCGCATAGGGCGCCAGCGCCTCGGAAAAGACGACCGGCCCGCTGCCCGGCCCGCCGCCGCCGTGCGGCGTCGAGAAGGTCTTGTGCAGGTTAAGGTGCATGGTATCGACGCCGAGATCGCCCGGACGGACGCGCCCGACGATGGCGTTGAAGTTTGCGCCGTCGCAATAGAAAAACGCCCCGGCCTCATGAAGCGCGTCCGCGATGCGGACGATGTCGTTTTCGAACAGGCCGCAGGTGTTGGGGTTGGTCAGCATCAGGGCGGCGACGTCCTCATCGAGGGCTTCCTGAAAGGCCTTGACGTTCACGCGCCCGCGTCCGTCGTCGGGAATCGAACGGACCTCGTAGCCGCAGGCATGCGCGCTTGCCGGATTGGTGCCGTGGGCCGATTCGGGAACCAATACGTATTTGCGGGCGTTGCCGCGATCCTCGAGCGCCCGGCGGACCGCCATCAGCCCGACCAGTTCGCCTTGCGCGCCGGCGCCGGGCGACAGGGCGATTCCCGGCATGCCGGTCAGCGTGATCAGCCATTGCGCGCAGGTGTGCATCAGTTCGAGCGCACCTTGAACGGTTTCCTCGGGTTGCAGCGGGTGCAGATCGCCGAGACCGGCCAGGCGGGCGACCTTTTCGTTGAGGCGGGGATTGTATTTCATCGTGCACGAGCCGAGCGGATAGAAGCCGCCGTCGATACTGTAGTTCTTCCGGCTGAGGCGATGGTAATGGCGTACGACGCGGGGTTCGGACAGCCCCGGTAAACCGACGGGCGTTGTTCTTTCGGCGGCGCCGAGGCGGGAGGGGGTATCCGCCGGTTCGGGCAGATCGACGCCGCAATTTTCGGGCGAGCCGAGTTCGAAGATCAACGGCTCTTCGTGTTCGAGCCCACGATTGCCGGTCATCGTTTTCACGGCATCGTTCATGACAAGGTCTCCTTCAGCCCGGCGGTCAAGGCATCGAAATCCTGTTCGGTATTGATGTCGGTTGCGGCAACGAGCAGAAGATTTTTCATGTCCTCATGCCCGGGGTACAGCCGCGAAACGGGCACGCCGGCCAAAACGTTCTTCTCGGCAAGGGTTTCGACGACATCGGCGGCGGGGGCGGGCAGGCGAACCGTGAATTCGTTGAAAAAGGTTTCGTTCACAATCTCGATGCCGGAAATCTTTTCCAGGCTCTCGGCAAGCTTGACGGCGTTGGCGTGATTGAGCCGGGCCAAACGGGTAAAGCCGTTCTCGCCCAGCAAGGACAGATGAATCGTGATGGCAAGCGCGCACAGGCCCGAGTTGGTGCAGATATTGCTGGTCGCTTTTTCGCGGCGGATATGCTGTTCGCGGGTGGAAAGGGTCAACACGTAACCGCGGTTGCCGTCGGCATCGACGGTTTGGCCGCAAACCCGCCCGGGCATCTGCCGGACGTGCGCGCTACGGCAAGCGAGCAGGCCGACGGTCGGCCCGCCGAAACTCGTTGCGTTGCCGAGGGATTGGCCTTCGGCGGCGACGCTCTCGGCGCCCATGTCGCCGGGCGCCTTGCTCC
>JAVJPD010000608.1:0-2366 GCA_040216475.1 Rhodospirillales bacterium | reverse complement strand
CCACCCGGCAGCCGGCGCGCCCGGCCATGGCGACGCCGTCGCCGGTCGCGGCGTCGGAATTGCTGGTATAGAGATACACCTTGCTCGATCCGCCGGTCGCGAGCGCGGTCACGCGCGCCGGGATCGTCACCACGTGGCCGGTCTGAATGTTGAGCGCGTGCAGGCCGACGCAACGCCGCCCGGGCGTGCGCCGGGGTTTATCCATGATCAGATCGATCGCCAGGTGATCGGCGAACAGATCGATGTTGCCGCGCCCTTCGAGCCGGCGGCGCAGGGTGTCGACCACGGCCTGGCCGGTCGCGTCGGCGACGTGGGCGACGCGGCGGTGGCCGTGTCCGCCCTCGCGGGTGAGATGGAACGGGAAGTTGCGCCCGGTGCGTTCCCGATCGCCGGTGAAACCGATGCCGTCATCGACGAGCTGCATGACCGCGTCGCGGCCGCGCTCGACGATGAAGCGCACGGCGGCCTCGTCGTTCAGCCCGGCGCCCGCATCCATGGTATCGGCGACGTGAGACTCGATCGAATCCTCCTCGTCGAGCACCGCGGCGATCCCGCCTTGCGCCATGGCGGAATTGCAGTCGTCCATCTTGCGCTTAAACAGGATTCCGACGCGCAAGGTTTGCGGCAGGGACAACGCGAGCTTCATCCCGGCGGCACCGCTGCCGACGATCAGGACATCGTATGCGTTATCGTCCGCCATGCGGCCCACCCCGTTCCCCGTTTACGAGTCGGCTTAATCGCCGTCCGTTTCCCAATCGAAGCCGATATCGACGGCCGGCGCCGATTGCGTGATGCGCCCGACCGAAATCGTATCGACGCCGGTTTCGGCGATCGCGCGGATGGTTTCGAGCGTTACGCCGCCGGACGCCTCGGTCCCGGCCTTGCCTTGAACCAGCGCCACGGCCTGCTTCAGCGTCGATACGTCCATGTTATCGAACATGATGGTGTCTGCGCCAGCGCCAAGCGCTTCGGCGACCTGGGAAAGCGAGTCGCATTCGACCTCGATCCGCTCGTGACCGGCGGCGCGGGCCCGTTTCACGGCCTCCGCCACCGAGCCGCTGACGGCAATGTGATTGTCCTTGATCAGAACCGCGTCGTCGAGACGCATGCGGTGATTGGCCGCGCCGCCCATGCGGGTCGCGTATTTGTTCAAGACCCTGAGCCCGGGGATGGTCTTGCGGGTATCGAGCAGAACCGCGCCGGTGCCCTCGATGGCCTCGACGTAGCGGCGGGTCAGCGTGGCGATGCCCGAAAGGTGCTGCAGGAAATTGAGCGCCGTGCGCTCCGCCGTGAGCAGGCCGCATGCGGGACCGACGACGTGCGCCAGCACCGATCCCTTGGCGGCTTTCTCGCCGTCCGCGGCCGCGGCCCTGAAATCCGCCTTCGGCTCGATTTTCGTAAAAACCCGTTCGGCCACCGGCAAGCCGGCGACGACGATCTCCTCGCGGGCGCGCATCACGCCCTTGAAACGCGCAGCGGCGGGGATCAACGCTTGTGACGTCAAATCGCCGCGTCCGACATCCTCGTCGATCGCCGCGTCGATGGCGCGATCGACTACGCCCCAATCCAGTGTCGTGATGATCTTACTCCGCTGCCGCTTGCGCCGGGCTTGGCACCGCCGGCGACATCTCCAGCATTCTGTCCAACGGTTTCTTGGCGAGAACCCGCAACGCTTCGGGAATTTCGATGCGCGGCGCGTTGTTGAGCATGCAGAGATAGAGCTTCTCCAGCGTGTTCATTTCCATGAACGGGCAGTTCGCGCAATTGCACGTGCCGTCGGCGCCGGGCGCCGGGATGAAAACCTTATCGGGTGCCTGCTTGTGCATCTCGTGAATGATGTGCTGCTCGGTCGCGACGATCAGCTCCTTGCCGGCGGAGTCGCGGGCGAACTGGATGAGCGAGCGGGTCGAGCCGATATGATCGGCGTGCTTGAGGATCGAATCGGCGCATTCCGGGTGCGCGATCACGGCGGCGCCGGGGTGCAGGCTTTTCAGCTTCACCAGTTCACGCTCGGAGAATTGGTCGTGCACGATGCAGGAGCCCGGCCACAGCGTCATTTCGCGGCCGCTCTTGCGCGCGATGTAATTGCCGAGGTGCTGATCGGGCGCGAACAGGATGGGCTTGTCCGCCGGCAGCTGGCTGACGATGGCTTCGGCGTTCGACGAGGTGACGATCACGTCGGAAAGCGCCTTCACTTCGGCCGAGCAGTTGATGTAGGTGACGGCGATATGATCGGGGTGCTGCGCGCGGAACTGTCTGAACAGATCCGGCGGACAGGCTTCCTCGAGCGAGCAGCCGGCATCGGCGTCGGGCAGCAGCACCGTGCGCTTCGGATTGAGGATCTTGGCGACCTCGGCCATGAAGCG
>JAVJPD010000607.1:0-6485 GCA_040216475.1 Rhodospirillales bacterium | reverse complement strand
GATATCGCCAACGCGGCTCTGCAGGCCGCCGTCACCGGTATGAAGAAGGTGCTCGGGCACATCCACGAAACCGGCAGCATCGACGGTATCCTGGATGAGGTCTGCACCTTCGAGGAGCGCCAGAGCCTGGTCAACAAACCGTACTACGACGCGCTCGAGAAAAAATACGCCGGCTGAACACCGCGGCGGTCATCAGAGGTTTTACAGAGGGAGAACATTATCATGGACGGACACGCTTCCGAACGCCCGGACAACATCTACACGAAGGGCATGGCGCACTTCGTCGCCAATCTGAAATTCGAGGACATTCCCGCCGAAGCGCGCCACCGGGTCAAGCTGTTGATCCTGGATTCTTTGGGGTGCGGTCTGTACAGCTACGATCTCGCCTGGAGCCGCATTTTGCGCGAAACCCTGACGGATATCGACGATACCCGCCGGTCGACCGTCTGGGGCACCAAGCAGAAGCTGTCTCCCGTGCACGCCGCCCTTTGCAACGGCACCCAGGTTCAAGGCTTCGAGATCGACGACGTTCACCGTCAGGGCGCGCTGCACGTCGGTGCCGTCGTGCTGCCGCCGCTGGTCGCCATCGCCGAAATGAACAAGGGGATGTCGGGCAAGGAATTCATGACCTCCGCCGTGGCCGGTTACGAGATCGGCCCGCGCGTCGGCATGTGCATGGGCAAGCAGCACCTGGAGCAGGGCTGGCACACCGGCGGCACCATCGGCGTGTTCTCGGCCGCCGCCGGCGCGATCCGCGCGCTGGGGCTGACCGAAGAGCAGGCGGTACACGCCATCGGCATGGCCGGCACGCAAGCCTCCGCCCTGATGGCGGCGCAGTTCGGCGCCATGGTCAAGCGCATGCACGCGGGCAAATCGGCGCAGAGCGGCTTCTACGCGGCGCTGCTGGCGAAGCGCGGCTTCACCGGCATCATCGACGTGTTCGAGGCCGAATACGGCGGCTACTGCACCACGCTCTCGCGCTCCACGGATTTGTTCGACCGTACCGAGCTGACCAAGGGCCTCGGCAAGAACTGGGAATTGATGCGTATTCTCTTGAAGTTCTATTCCTGCGTCGCGAGCAATCACACGGCGCTTAACGCCATCGAAAACATGCTGAAGAAGAAGCCGTTCGGCGCGGACGACGTGGAAAAGATACTCGTGTACGGGTCGAAATCCACCGTCGAGCACGTCGGCTGGGAATACCGGCCCGAAGGCGTCACGGCGGCCCAGTTGAACCTGGGGTTCTGCATGGCGACGCTGTTGATCGAGGGCGAGTGCTTCGTCGATCAGTTCTCCGAGGCCATCGTCGCCGATCCCAAGCGCATGGCCTTCGCGAAAAAGGTGGAATGCGTCGAGGACCCGGCGATCACCGACCTGGGCGCCGACATGCGCCACAAGGTGAAGGTGATCCTCACCCTGAAGGACGGCACGAAGATGGAGGAAACGGTCGAGAAGGCGCGCGGCAGCGAGGTGAACTTCGCGCCCGACGAGCAGATCGTCGGCAAGTTCAAGAAGCTCGCGGTGAAGGCCCTGCCGCAAAAGCAGGTCGACGCCCTGGCCGACGCCGTGATGGACATGGAAAACCTGAAGGACGCGGGCGAAATCGCCAAGCTGCTGACCCCGGCGTGATTACCGTCTCGTAACGTCATGCCCCGGCATTAGAGCGCGTCGCGTTTCTATGGAGTCGTCACCCCCCGCAGGCGGGGGTCCATGGCGCGGGAAAGATGGATTCCCGCCTTCGCGGGAATGACGAAAGGAAAGAATAAACCACAGAGAGGCACGAAGGCACAGAGATGCGGGAGAAAGCCGCGCGGCGTTTTTTCTTCTTCTCGGCGTCTCTGTGCCTCTGCGGTTCGATTATCCCCCTCCCCCTCGACGGGGGAGGGATGGGGTGGGGGTGAACTTTTAAGCCGTTAAGCCGTGCCGCCCGTCAGCATCGAAAGGATCGCCGCCAGCGACTCGTCGGCCAGTCGGTCCAGTTCCGCCGCCGTGCGGTTTTGAATCGGATGGGGCAGCCAGATCATGGCGGGCTCGAAGCCGAGCGATTTCGATTGCGCATCCGCCGCCGGCTTGAATTCGGTGGTCGCGACGACGAGGCCGGGGATGCCGAGTTTGTCCAACGTGTTGATGTCATGCAAACTGCACGACGTACAGGAGCCTCAATCCGCTAAGGCTTCGACAACGACGTCCGCCTCCTTGACGATGGCTTGAATGACGTCCTGCGCGGCGGGCTTGCTGTTGCTGGCCTTGCGGTAGCGCTTCACCTTCAGGCCCTGCGTCAGGAATCGGCTTTCGAGGTTATCGAGAAATTCGTCGCTGCGTTCCTTGGCGATGTCGAGGAACGCGATGGTCAAGCCGTCGAGCGACTTGGGCGCGGCCACGCGGGCCCGGACGGTCAAGCCCGCCTCGCTGGTCGGATCGCGCATGGAGGATTCGGCAGCCATATTCGGTGTCTCCTTATGCCGGTGCGGCGCGAGTATACTACACGAAAACCGATTCGTTAAAACGGTACTCTCTCGGTTTGGAATTTCGGCTGAGAATGCTTCGTCCCTCGACAGGCTCAGGACGAGGCATTCTCGGGGTTTTCACCATCCTCACCCTGAGCTTGTCGAAGGGTGAGGTTGAAATTGGGCACGACCGTTAAAACTCATGCGTCACGGGGCGAATTTCGTCGCGGTTCCGCCCGCCCGACCAGCCGCCGATGATGGCCGACATCAGGCTGCCGCGGCCGCCGGCGCGCACCAGCATGATGCCGTGATCGCGCCAGAATTTCGGCACCATTTCATCGGCGCGCGATTCGTCGATGCCTTGCGTCAGGCCGCCGGCGCCGCGAATCAGTTCCTTGCCCGGGCGGGTGGTGTATGTGTGCAGGGCCTCTTCGATCTCGGCGCGGCCCCAGCCGGACTCTTGGAAAATCGCGTAGTGTTCCGGCGAGATGGCGACGATGACGTTCGAACCTTGCACTTTCTTGGGATGGTCTTCGTTGACGAGCTGCAGCGCCATCGAACGCGCCAGCTCGTCCGCCGAGCGCGCCTTGGCGTCGTAAAAACAGGTGACGCCATGACCCTGATGCAGGGTCACCGCGTTGCCGCCCGGCTTGCAGCCGCGCGCGACGTGCAGCGGTGTCCAGCCTTCGTCGGTTTCGTCCTCGGCGAAGCAGAAGGTGAACTTGCCCGGGTTGCCGAACGCCGAGCGGTCGATCTCGCCGGGCCGCCCGCCGCCGACGTTGCGCACGATCAGTTGCAGGGTGCGCCCGATGGTGGCGTTGGCGCGGTTGCCCTGGCCCAGACAGTTGGTGCCCCAGTTCATGCCGATGGCTTTCGCGATCGGGCCGTTCACCACGATGACGGGGCTCGAGAAGTGCAGGGTGCAGAGGAGCCCGTGCAGGCAGAATTCGGGCTTGAGCGCGGCTTCGACCACGGCCAGCACCACCGGCATGTATTCCGGCCGGCAGCCCGCCATCACCGCGTTGATCGCAACCTTCTCGATCGTGCATTCCATCATGTCGGGCGGGATGATGCCGACGATTTCGCTGGGCGAGCGGTGCGTGCCTTCGAGCATACGGATGATGCGCGCATCCGTCGGCGGCACGATGGGCAGGCCGTCGGTCCAGCCGCGGTCGTAGGCCTGCTCGAACGGATCGTCGTATTCCTTCAGCGTGATCTTGCGCGACGTGAACGGCACCTCGCCGTAACGCGCCTGCAACTCCTCGGCGACGAACGGCTCGACGCTTTTCGAGCCGCACCCCGGCTGGTTTTCCGGCAGGCTCTCGCCGAGCCTGTTGATGCCGCTCACCGATTGCCAGTCGTCGCGGTTCCAGCCGAAGCAGCGCGCGGTCTCCTTGCCGTCTTCGACGCGAATGAGGGTCGGCACGAATTCGATGTTGCGGCGAAAAGACTGCTCGAGCGCGGTATCGTCGATCACGCCGTCGATGCTTTCGGGGAAATTCGGGTCGTCCTGGGAATAGACGGTGAGCCGGCCGCTTTCGGCCAATTGCCTGAGCACCGGCTCGACCAGCTCGCAGGTCGGGCAGTCGCGTTTGACGACGGCGATGAGTCCGTTTTTATCGTTCGGCATCGGTGTCCTCCCTGGTGCTATTTAAACACAAAAAGACGAGCTAAACTTTTTATTTTCTTTCCCCCTCCCTCAAACGCATGCGTTTGACCTCCCCCGCAAGGGGGGGGATGAAGCGCGCGTTGCGAAAACTTTCCTCCCCCCTTGCGGGGGAGGATTAAGGAGGGGGTGAACTTTTAAGCTGCTTTAAGCCCTCCCCCTCGATGGGGGAGGGTTGGGCGGAGGCTTACGACGCCGCGTCCTTACGACTTCGAAAACGCCGCCGCGCCCTTGCCGGCGAGCTGGCCGAAGGTGGAGCCGCACACCAGGCCGGTGCCGGACGCGTAGTTGTTGTAGTAAAGCCCGCCGACGATCTCGCCCGCGGCGTAAAGCCCCGGAATGACGTGGCCCCATTTGTCCTCGACCTCGGCCTCGGTGGTGACCTTGAGGCCGCCGAACGCGAACGTGACGCCGGTGGTGACGCAGTAGGCTTCGAACGGCGGCGTGTCGAGCTTGTTGGCCCAGTTGGTCTTGTTGATCGCCAGGCCTTTCGTGCCCTTGCCGTCGTGGACCACCGGATCGAACGGCACGTCGTCCTGCACGGCGGCGTTGAATTCGTGCGCGGTCTTGAGGAATTGCTTGGCATCGACGCCTTCGAGTTTCGGCGCGAGCTCTTCGAGCGTGTCGGCGGTCGCCTTGGTGACCCGGTTGACCCGGTATTCGTCGCGCAGTAGATGGACGACTTTTTGTTCCAAAACCTGCCAGGCCATCTGGCCGGGCTGTTTCAGCACTTCCGCGCCGTAGCGGGCGTAGGTGTAGCTGTGGAAATCGAGGCCTTCGTCGAGGAAGCGTTCCCCCTTGGCGTTGACCAGAATCGTGAACGGATAGTTATGCTTCTGGAACAAATCGCCCATGGTGATGTCGCCGTATTCGGGCGCGTTGATGTCCCACTGCACCGAGTGGCAGGCCGACCATTGCCCGGCGGTCATGGCGCCGATGTCCATCGCCATGGTGAGGCCCGCGCCCATGTTGTAGCGGGTGCCGCGCACCCGGGCGAGCTCCCAGCCCGGGCCGAGATAGCGCACCCGCATCTCCGGGTTTGATTCGTAGCTGCCGCAGGCGAGGATGACCGCCTTCGCCGGCACCTTGTGAAACGCGTTGTCGTGCTTGAAGACGACGCCGTGAACTTTCTCGCCGTCGTACATCAATTCCCACGCGGGCGCCTGATAGACGACCGGGATTTGCCGCTTCTCGAGGATCTGGTGCCAGCTCTCGACCAATTGCTCGCCGCCGCCCCAGATGCAGGCCGCGACGCCGCCCCAGATTTTGTGCTTGCCGTCGACCTTGTAGGACTGGCGGCGCAGGTTGAGCGCGAAGCGGATGCCGTATTCGCGCATGCGGACCAGGGATTCATGACTTTGGCGCACCAGGATTTCCGCCATGTCGGCGTTGCAGCGGTAATCGCTCATGCGGAACAGGTCGTCGAAGTATTTGTCCTCGTCGTAGACGCCGACGTCGACGGTCTTGCGCTCCTCGTCGGTCATGTCGACCACCAGGGGCTCGAGGTCCTTGAGGCTCGCGTAGGGAAAACGCAGCGCGCCGCCGGTGAAGGCGGAATTGCCGCCGCGGTCGTCCACCGGGGCCGCTTCGAGGATCAGCACCTTGGCGCCGTTGACCTGAGCCGTGACGGCGGCGTTGGCGGCGGCGTTGCCCGCGCCGATGACGACGACGTCGATGTTGTTGAGATCAAGGTTTGCCATGATGGATGTCTCCCCGGAATTTTTGATTGTGAGCATGTGTGTCCCCTTCGATTAAACCAAGCGCCGGGCGTTGGCAAGACGAGGCGACGCGCGCCGGTATGCCCCGGTTTCGGCCTCACCCTTCGACAAGCTCAGGGTGAGGCCAAGGAGGGTGTCGGGAACGCCTCATCCTGAGCCTGTCGAAGGATGGGCATTCCGCCTCGAATTTCAAACCGGGGCGCGACCAGGCGGCAAGGGCACGTCAAGTATCGTGCAGGATATTAGAGTCCGCTAATGCACGGTGCGTGAAACGGCGTTTCGCGTGATGTTCTCGGCATGTGAACTTTGCTCCTTTGCCCCTTTGCATGAAACGGAAAGTTGCCGTAGTCTCGACCGAAACCCGGGCGAAACCCGGGCGAAACCCGGGGCCGCTCCGGCATTCTTTAAGTCATTATCGAGCCATCGAAAGAGGGAGGACGTCATGGCCAAAACCAAGGCTGCACTGTACCGCGAATATCTGAAGGAGCCGGGGCTGCTGGTGTCGCCCGGGGTCTATGACGGCTACAGCGCGCTGCTCGCCGAGCAGGCCGGCTTCAAGGTGATCTCCACCACCGGCGCCGGTATCTCGAACGCCTTCTTCGGCCAGCCCGACATCGGCATCATGAGCCTGATGGAGAACGTCGACATCTGCCG
>JAVJPD010000606.1:0-8001 GCA_040216475.1 Rhodospirillales bacterium | reverse complement strand
GGCCGTTCGGCGTGTAGTTCCGATCGTTCCACAGGGCCTTTCGAAGCTGTGCCCGGTCGATGGCCAAACTCAAAGCCTGACGCAAACGCTTGTCCTTCAGGCTCGGCGCCAACATATTGAACACCAACATATGCGTGTTTTCGAGCACGACCGAACGGACCTCGATGTCCTTATAACGATCCAAAACCTTGAACTGATCGGGCGGCACGTCGACGATCATGTCGAACTCGCCGGAGGCCAAGCCCGCGATCCGGGTCGCCACCTCGGGCACGACCTTGAATGTCAGGGTTTTGAAATTCGGCTTGCCCATGAAGTAGCCGTCGTTGGCGGCGTATTTGATGTATTGATTCTTGCGCCATTCGACGAACTTGAGCGGACCGGTGCCGATCGGATTCCAGCGGATGTTCTTAAGGGCAAAGTGCATCCAGGTTAGATTCACCTGTTTTTTCTTTTTCTTTTTTTTGCTTTCCTTCTTTGTGTCAGCCTTGTTCTTTTTCATGTTGGCATTTTGTTGCCCGGCCCACTTTTCGCCCTCGTCCTTGTATTGCATCCACTGCTTCTTGCTGACGATCCAGCCGGCATACGTCGCCAAACGCTGATCGAGCATGACGTCGGGCTCCTCGGTGATGATCCGCACGGTCAGCTCGTCGATTTTCTCCACTTTTTTCAGGTGGCCGAAATATCGGCTTCCGCTCGGCAGCACCGAGTTTTTTCCGCTCATGCGTTCCCTCGAGAACGTGAACACCACGTCGTCCGCCGTCACGGGATCGCCGCTGTGAAACGTCACGCCCTTGCGCAGTTTCAGTTCGAGCGTGTTCTTGTCGATCCATTTCCACGATTCCGCCAAGCTCGGCTTCAGATCGGGAATTTGATTCTTTTTCGGATTGAGAAAATCGCGCCGAATCAGCGTGTCATAAGTCGAGTAATGCGCGCGCACATCGACGTTGCCCGTGCTTTCGACCGGCTCCAGCGAACGCGGCAATTTATTCACCGCGATGACGATATCGGGCCGGCTGTCGGCGTAAGATGCATTCGGAATCAGCAACACCAGCGCCATCGCCGCGAGGCCGATCCATTGGAAGCTTCGTATGAGTTTCGTCATCTGACTTCTCCCTCTATCGAGTTCAAAATCAAAACGGCCTAGGTGATTTTTGCGAACGTAGAATGACCTAGGAGTTTCCGTTTTGTGATTTTTCGCCTCCCTACAATGATTCGAGTGTTCGGCGCATCTGGGTGACCGTCGCCAAATGTTTTATCGATTCCCCGCCGTCCATTTTGGAAACCAGCAGGATCAGCGTGTTGCAAATGGTCAAAGGAACGATGATCGAACGCGCATCGCCGACCTCCCCGCGCGAAGCGCTCAACAAAACATCCGGGTTCGGACGCAGCAGCGGTCCGATCAAATCGCAAATCACGATGCTTTTCGCCCCGGCCTTCCGTGCGTGTTCGAGGATGAACTGCGCGTCCTTCTCGATTTCGCTGAACGCAAACAGCAGAACCGCGTCGCCTTCCTTGACATTCATCAGTTCCGGGGCCAGCCGGCGGGGCGATTGACGTACGATGCGGGTGCGGTAGCCGGACCGGCTGAGGCGCATGTCCATCAACAGGACCATCGCCTCGGCGTGACCGAGGCCGAACAAAAAAATCTGCTTCGCGCCGATCATGAGCTGCGCCGCTTTTTCCATGTCCGCCTGGGCAACTTGACTCGGCAGGCTGCGTAACGCGCCGATCTCACTGTCGACGAAGGCGGCCAGCGATCCGCGGCCCAACCGCTCGAGACGGCGCTGCATCCGCTCGGCGGGAGCCGAACTGCCGACCAGATCGCTTTGCAGTTTCAGACGCAACTCGGAATAGCCGTCGAACCCGAGCTTGCGTGCAAGCCGCACCGCCGTGGTCGGATGCACGGACGCCTTATCGGCCAGTTCCTGGGAGGACAGAAAAGCGCTTTCGGTTGGATTGGCGAGCAGCACCTTGATCAGCCGCTGATCCGATTTGGTCAGGCGGCCGCCGCAATCCTCGACGATTTGCCGAAGGCTCATCGATCACGCTCCCCGTTGCTTGACGCCGTTCTTCTTGTTTTCGGTCATTTTACGGTCGGCCCGGTGATTTGCAATGGAAAATGCATAAAAAATATTTATGCAATAGTTGTTGCATTTTTGTGACGGGCCGAAGACATCCCGGTTACGGAACCCGCTTTCCGCTAAACCCCTTCCCGAACGGCGGCGGGGGGCTTAAAACGATAGAAAATGGGGAGGATATCCAATGACCAACCGGATCGAACTGCACATTCACGACCGCGCCGCTTTCGTCGGCGGCCATGCCTTCGGCGACACCGGCGCTTATGAGCGCCTGCGCGGACGCGCGCATTACGCGGTCGACCCGACGGCCGCCGCCCAGGCCGGAATCGTCGATATCGACAAGACACCGCGCAACGCCGACGGTTTGGTCGAGTTCGCTGCCGACGTGTTCATCCTGCGGCCCGCCGATTTGAAGAAAGGCAACAAGCGCCTGTTCTACGATTTCGGCAACCGCGGCAACGTGCGCGCGATCCAGTTCTTCAACGACGCCGTGTACGCCAACGATCCGAAAACCCTCGATCACGCCGGCAACGGGTTCCTGTTTAGGCGCGGCTACACCTTCGTCTGGAGCGCCTGGCAGGGCGACCTCTATCCCGGCAGCGGCCGCGTGACCCTCGACGTGCCGACGGCGAGCGACCAGGGAAAACCGATCACCGGTTTGGTGCGCGTCGAGTTCCGCCCGGCCCGCGCCGGCATTCTCAGTTACCCCTTGAGCGGCTGGAGCGCGACCCGGAGCTACCCGGCCGTGTCGCTCGATACCGCCAAAGCCGCGCTCACCAAACGCCGCTACGCCGAGGACGCGCGCATCCCGGTTCCCGCCGATCAATGGCAGTTCGCCCGCATCGAGGGCGGCGCCGGGCTCGACAACCAGGAAACCGAGATCGCCGTCGTGCCGTCGGATCAGCACATCTACATCCCCGGCGGCTTCGAGCCCGGCTGGCTGTACGAACTGGTCTACACCGCCAAGGACCCGCGGGTGCTCGGCCTCGGCTTCGCCGCCGTGCGCGACCTGATGAGCTTCCTCAAATACGAGGACACGGATTCGGCCGGCAACAAGAACCCCGTGCGCGACGGTGCGCCGGTGGAATTCGCCTACGGCTGGGGCCGCTCGCAAACCGGCCGCGTGATCCGCAATTACCTACATCTCGGCTTCAACGCCGACGCCCAGGGCCGCAAGGTGTTCGACGGCATGATGCCGCACGTCGCCGGCGCGGGCATGATGTGGATGAACCACCGCTTCGCCAATCTCAACGGCACCGCCGGACAGCAGTACGAGGATCACTACAACGTCGCCGATCGGTTCCCGTTTTCCTATGCCGAGACCACCGATCACATCACCGGCAAGACGGACGCGATCCTCAAGCGCCCCGACACCGATCCGCTTTTGATCCACACCCAGACCGGCACCGAATACTGGCAGCGCCACGGCTCGCTCGTGCACACCGACACCCAAGGCAACGACCTGGCGCAGCCGGAGGGTGTGCGCGTGTTCGCCTGGTCGAGCAGCCAGCATTTCGCCAATCCGGCGCCGAACGCGCCGAGCCGCGGGATTTGTCAGAACCTGAATAACGTGGTGAACACCTCGATGCTGTTCCGCGCGCTGCTCGATGCGCTCGATCGGTGGGTCACCGACGGTACCGCCCCGCCGGCAAGCCGCGTGCCGACGCGTAAGGACGGCACGCTGGTGACCTACGACGAATGGCGCAAACAGTTCCCCAAAATTCCCGGCCACATGATCCCGTGGGACGTCAACCAGTTGTCCGTGTACGATTTCGGGCCGCGCCAGGACGAGGGCATCTTCGACAAGCAGCCGCCCGACGTCGTCGGTCACAACGGCTACACGATCCTGGTGCCGGCGGTGGATGCCGACGGCAACGATATCGCCGGGACCCGCGCGCCCATGGTGGCGGCACCCTTGGCGACCTACGCGGGCTGGAATTTGCGCGGGCGCGGAACCGGTTACGGGGCCATGCACGAATTCACCGGCAGCACCATTCCGTTTCCCGACACGCCCGAGGAGAGAAAAGCGACCGGCGATCCCAGGCCTTCGGTACAGGAGCGCTACAAGGACGCGCAAGGCTACGTCGCCGCGATTCTCAAGGCCGCCAAGCAACTGGTCGCCGACGGCCTCATGCTGGAGGAGGATCTGGCGCGCGTCGAGCGGGACGCGCAGAACTTCGCCCGGCCCCGCCACGACGTGAAGCTCTGATCGGCCATGCGCGCGGCGTTCTACACCCGCACCGGCCCGGCATCGGACGTTCTTGAAATCGGCCCCGTCGAAACGCCCAAGCCGGGCCCGGGCGAGGTCTTGGTGCGTGTGCACGCCTCGGGCGTCAATCCGTCGGACACCAAGAAACGCGGCGGCGCGCCCGGACGAACCATGCTGGAGCCGCGCATCATTCCCCATTGCGACGGCGCGGGCGTGATCGAGGAACTCGGCGCGGGAGTCGCCGAAGAAAGGCTCGGCCGGCGGGTCTGGCTGTTCAACGCCCAGCACAACCGCGATTTCGGCACGGCCGCCGAATACATCGCGCTCCCCGAGGCTTTCACCGCACCCTTGCCGGAAGGAACATCGTTCATCGAGGCCGCCTGCTTCGGCGTGCCGTTGCTCACCGCCTGTTACGCCGTCCTCGCCGGGCGCGGCAAACCGGAACCCTGGACGGTCGTGCTGGGCGGCGGCGGCGCGGTCGGCCACTACGCGATCCAGGCCGCCAAACTGAACGGTTCGAAAGTCATCGCGACGGTGAGTTCCGAGAACAAGGCAAACCACGCCAAAGCGGGCGGCGCCGATCACACGATCGACTACCGCGCCGAGGACGTCGCCGCGCGGGTGCTTGAACTGACGGACGGAAACGGCGCCGACCGGGTGATCGACGTCGACGCCAACGCCAACGCCGCATACTGGGCGGCAATGACGCGCGCACACGGCGTCGTGGTCGATTACGGCTCGGCTAAGTTGACGGCGGAGATTCCGATCCGCGATCTGCGCCAGAAGAACATCACGCTGAAACCGATCAACGTTTACGGGATGCCGCAGGCGTTGCGCGAAACGGCGCTTAAGGATATCGCCGCCTGGCTCGAGGCGGGCAGCCTGCGCCACACGGTCGCGAAAACCTTTCCGCTCGAGAACATCGCCGAGGCGCACGTCATGGTCGAGGCCGGCGCGCATCTCGGCAACGTCGTCGTTACGATTCCCTGAAAATTACCCGCCTGAAAATCATTCCGCCGGATGAACGGCGCCCGGGGCGGCGTCCTGCGTCGGCGCCTTTGCACGCCGCGCCCGCCACCAATCCTGCGCGTGCTCGAGATAGATATAGAGCACCGGCGTAAGGTACAGCGTCAGCAAGTGCGAGAACAGCAAACCGCCGACCACGGCCAGACCCAGCGGCTGGCGGTCCTCGCCGCCGTGGCCGAAGGCGATGGCGATCGGCATGCTGCCCGCGAACGCCGCCATGGTCGTCATCATGATCGGGCGAAACCGGATCAGGCAGGCCTGATAGATCGCCTCCTCGCAATTTTTACCTTCCTTGCGCTGCGCCTCGAGCGCGAAATCGATCATCATGATCGCGTTTTTCTTGACGATACCGATCAGCATGATGATGCCGACGAACGCATACAAACTCAGCGGCACGTTGAAGATCATCAGCGCGAGCAAGGCGCCGACGCCCGCGGACGGCAGGCCCGACAGGATCGTCAGCGGATGCAGGAAGCTTTCGTAAAGAATGCCGAGCAGCAGATAGACCACCAAAATCGCCATCACGATCAGGATGCCCATACCCTTGAGCGAGGATTCGAAGGCTTTCGCCGTACCCTGAAAGTTCGTCGCCATCGTGTCGGGTACCTGCAGACGGCTTTCGAGCCGGCGGATGCTGTCGATCGCCGTGCTCAACGCCACGTCGGGCGCCAGGTTGAACGCGATGGTCACGCTCGGCAACTGGCCTTGGTGGTTGATCATGTGCGGACCGACCGCGAGCTTCAGCGTCGCCACCGATTCGAGCGGCACGAGCTTGCCGTTCGCGGCGCGGACGTACAGCTTCGACAGCGCCGAGATGTCCTTCTGGAACCTGGAATCGAGCTCCATGATGACCGGGTATTGATCCGCATCGGTATAGATGGTCGTCACTTCGCGTTCGCCGAACGAAACGGACAGAACGCTCTCGATCTGATCCGCGGAAATGCCGAGCGTGCCGGCCTTGTCGCGGTTGAACTGGATAACCACCGACGGACTCGCGATGGCGAGGTCGCTGGTCACGTCCTGGATGCCCGGCAACACGGCGATCTCGCGCTCCATGATTCCGGCCCACTTGTAAAGCGTATCGAGATCGAGGTTCTGCAGGGTGTATTGATACTCGGCCTTGGCCAGGCGCCCGCCGATGCGGATCGACGGCGGGTTCTGCACCGTCACCTTGACGCCGGGGAAGCGCGACAGCTTGCGCCGCAGGCCCTGCACCACCTTCTCGACGTTCGGTTCGGGACGCACGCCGCGCGGCTTCAAGCGCATCATCAACTGGCCCGAATTATTGGTAATCCGGCTGCCGAGCGCACCCGCCCTCGACATCACCAAGGCGATGTTGGGGTCCTTGGCCGCGATCCTGGCCGCCTCGGATTGATAGCGCTTCATCGCTTCGAACGAGATATCCTGACCGCCCTCGACGAACGCCATGACGCGGCCCGAATCGCCGCGCGGCAGGAAGTCTTTCTTGATCACGACGTAAAGACAGCCGGTCGCCACCAGGGTAAACACGAATGCCGCCATGACCGCCGGGCGATTGCGCAGACACCACTTCAGGGAAGTGTCGTAAAGGCGCAGCATGCCGTCGAAGAACTTCTCCGAGGCCATATAGAGGCGCCCGTGCTTGCCGGTAACCTCGGTTTCGCGCAGGAAACGGCTGCACATCATCGGCGTCAGCGTGAGCGAAACCAGGCCCGACACCAGAATGGCCGCCGTGATGGTCAAGGCAAATTCATGGAGCAGCCGCCCGACCATGCCGCCCATGAACATGACCGGAATGAAAACGGCGACCAGCGAAATCGTCATCGAAATAATGGTGAAGCCGATCTCGCGCGATCCCTTGAGCGCCGCATCCCACGGCTTCTCGCCCTTTTCCATGTGCCGGACGATGTTTTCGAGCATGACGATGGCGTCGTCGACCACGAAACCGACCGCCAGCGTCAACGCCAGCAGGGACAAGTTGTTCAGGCTGAATCCCATCAGGTACATCGCGGCGAACGTGCCGATCACGGAAATCGGCAAGGCCACGCCGGCGATGGCCGTCGCGCGCAGGTTCCGGAGATACAGGAAGATCACGAGCACGACCAGGAAGGCCGCCAGCATCAAGGTGAACTGAACGTCGATGATCGAGGAACGAATCGATTCGGAGCGGTCGTAAACGACTCTCAAATCGATGGATTCCGGCACGTGCTGGCGGAACGTCGGCATCAGGCGGTTGATCTCGTCGACGATGCTCACCGTGTTCGAACCGGGCTGGCGGAAAACACCGACCACGACGCCCTGCTGATCGCCGAACCAGGTGCCTACTTTATTGAATTCGACGCTGTTGATGGCCTTGCCGACTTCGCGCAGGCGCACCGGCGCGCCGTTTCGGTAGGCTACGATGACCGAATTGTAATCCTCGGCCTTGTTCATCCGGCCCGTGGTCTGCACCGTCAAAACCTGATTGGGGCCGGTGATGGACCCCGTCGGCAGGTAGGTATTGCCGCCCTGAATCGCCCGCTCGACCTCCGTCACGCTGATTCCCCGCGACGTCAGCGCCTCCGGGTTCAATTGAATGCGGACAGCATGCTTCTGCTCGCCGAAGATCTGCACCGCGGCGACACCCTCGATCATCGATATCCGGCGGCCGAGAAGGTTGTCGGCATAATGGTTGACCGTGGTGACCGGCAGGGTTTTCGACGACAGGCC
>JAVJPD010000605.1:0-1268 GCA_040216475.1 Rhodospirillales bacterium | reverse complement strand
CAATAACTTAGAGCCGATTCACATGGTTATCGGATCGCTACAATGAGGGCATGTGGCGATCCCGACTAACCATGATCGGCTCTAACCGGCAACGCGGTTCAGGTCACGATGTTGAACCTGGGCGCGTTGGCCTTGTTCGCCGAGCCATGTCTTGAGCCGTTCGGCGATGAATACGGAACGGTGACGGCCCCCGGTGCAGCCGACGGCGATCGTCAGATAACTTTTCCCCTCGGCGGCATAGCGCGGCAGCAATTGTTTTAAGAGGGTCGTCAGGTTGTCGAAAAACGGCGAGAACTCCGCATCGTCCCGGATATAGGCGCCGACGGCGCCGTCCAGGCCGGTTTGAGGTTTCAGGGCGGGCTCGTAATGAGGGTTGCGCAGGAAGCGGACGTCGAACACGAGATCGGCTTCGCGCGGCAGGCCGCGGCGGTAGGAAAACGAGGTGACGAACACCGCCAGGCCCGGCTCGTTCGCCAAGGCGAAATGGCCGGTTAGAATGTTCTTCAACTCGGCAGGGATCAGGTTGGTCGTATCGAGCACCAGGTCGGCGCGGCGGCGCAGGTCGGAAACCAGGTCGCGTTCGTGCCGGATGCCGTCGATCACCGGACGGTCGAGGGCGAGGGGATGGCGGCGGCGGGTTTCGGTATAGCGCCGGTTGAGTTCCTCGTCGTCGCAATCGAGAAACAAAACCGATACGGACACGTCGGTTTGGCGCATCAGGTCATCCCAATAGCCGATGAACGAGTCGACGTCGAAGTCGCGGGTGCGGATATCGACGCCGATCGCGAGCGGCATGCCGCCGCGTTGAAACGGCAGGACGGCCTGGGCCGGCGTCACCAGACTCGGCAGCAGCGTCAGTGGAATGTTGTCGACGGCTTCGTAGCCCATGTCTTCGAGGGCCTTCAGGGCCGAGGATTTGCCCGCGCCCGACATGCCCGTCACGATCAAAACCGGGCGCTTTTGGAGCTTGGCGGCGGATGTGGGGTCGCTCATCGCGTCATAGCGCCATGAAATCGTTTACGGCTCAACAATAATATCCTGAATGGTTCCTTGGGACGCTTTCCGGACGGCCAGGCGGACCTTGGCGCCGGCCGAGGCCGCGAACGGATCGAGCTTGATCGCGGGAATCGCGATGCCGAGGCCTTCCCACTGCGCCGGGGTCGGCAAGCGATCGATTTTCTCCGGCGCCGCCATCTCGAACACCAAGACGATCTTGCCTTCGGCCGCGGCGGGAAGTTTGGCGATGCCGAGCCCGCGAACCTCGATCA
>JAVJPD010000604.1:0-10349 GCA_040216475.1 Rhodospirillales bacterium | reverse complement strand
CGGATTTCCCATTCGAGCGTCACGCCGCTCGTCTCGAACACCCGGCGGCGCACTTCCTCGCCGAGGCCTTCGAGATCGGCAGCGCTCGCACCGCCCGTGTTGATCAGGAAATTGCAGTGCTTGTCCGATACCATGGCACCGCCCCGGCGCAAGCCCCGGCAACCGGCCCGGTCGATCAGTTCCCAGGCCTTTTCTCCATTTGGGTTTTTGAACGTGCTGCCGCCGGTCGGCGTGCGCAGCGGTTGAGTCTCTTCGCGCTCGGCTTGAATCCCGGCCATGCGTTCGGCGATGTCGGCGCGTTTGCCCGGGCGTCCCTTCAGGACGGCGGCGACGAAGATCCAATCCTCGGCAACGGCGCAACGGCGATACGTGAATCCGAGCGCGGCGGAATCGAGATCGTGCGCGACACCATCCGCATCGAGGGCCCGCGCGGCAGCCGTCACGTCCTTCATCTCGACGCCGTAGGCGCCCGCGTTCATGCGCAGCGCGCCACCGACGGTGCCGGGAATGCCGCGCAGGAATTCGAGCCCGGCGATGTTCGCGTCGCGCGCGGCGGCCGCGACGCTGACGTCGCTCGCGCCCGCCCCGGCGGTGATTTCCATTCCATCGACGGCGATCTCGGCAAAGGCGCGGCCCAAGCGGATGACGACGCCGCGCAAGCCGCCGTCGCGCACCAAAACATTGGAGCCGACGCCGAGCACGCTCACCGGAACGTCCTTCGGCCGCGCGGCCAAAAACGCGCTCAAGTCGGCCTCGTCGGCCGGGTGGAACAAAACGTCCGCCGGACCGCCGACGCGAAACCAGGTGTACTTCGCAAGTGCCGCGTTTTCCTCGTAGCGGCCGCGCACGTCCGGCAAACGATCGAGCAGACTGTGCAGGGAACGGGCCGGCATCATCCCTCCGCTCCTTTTCCCTGCTTGGCTCTGCTTCTGAGGTCGGTCAATTGCGCGGGCAGGGCGTGCGCCCAGGCGGTGATGTTGCCGGCCCCCAGGCACACGACGAGATCGCCGGGCGCGGCCAAGCCATTGACCAATCCGGGCAGGTCTTCGGGCGATTCAAGAGCATGCACCGAACTGTGGCCGTGGCTTTGCAGGCCGTCGATCAGCGCGGCGCGGTCGATGCCGGGAATCGGTTCTTCGCCGGCGGCATAAACGTCCGCGACGATGACATCGTCGGCATCGTTGAAACAGGTGCAGAAATCGTCGAACAGATCGCGCAGCCGGGTAAAACGATGCGGCTGCACCACCGCGATGACCTTGCGGTCGGTCGCCGTGCGTGCGGCCTTGAGGACCGCGGCGATCTCCACCGGGTGATGGCCGTAATCGTCGATGACGGTGATGCCGTCGACGATGCCGGTACGGGTGAAGCGGCGGTTGACGCCCTCGAACTGGGAGAGCGCCCGGCGCAGGACCGATTCATCGATGCCCATTTCGAGCGCCACGGCGATGGTGGCGAGGGCGTTTTGGACATTGTGCTCGCCGACCATCGGCACGTGCAGGTTGACGATGGTCTGGCGCTTGTCGGTGGCGCGGTCGTGAATCGTCACGTCGAATTGCGAGCCACCGGCGCCGGAGCGTACGTTGTGGCCGCGCACCGCGGCCTGCGGGCTGAAGCCGTAGGTGATGATCTTGCGATCCGATACCCGCGGGATCATCGCCTGCACTTCCGGATGATCGATGCAGAGCGCGGCGAAGCCGTAGAACGGCACGTTCTCGACGAAGGCGACGAAAGCGGCGCGCAGCGCATCGAACGAACCGTAATGATCGAGATGCTCGGGATCGATGTTGGTGACGACCGCGATCACCGCCGGGAGTTTCAGGAAGGAGCCGTCGGATTCGTCGGCCTCCGCGACCAGCCAGTCGCCGCCGCCGAGACGCGCATTGGTGCCCCAGGCATTGATGATGCCGCCGTTGATCACCGTCGGATCGAGCTCGGCAACGTCGAGCAACTGGGCGATCAGCGAGGTGGTCGTCGTCTTGCCGTGGGTGCCGCCGACGGCGATGGACCACTTGAGCCGCATCAACTCGGCGAGCATTTCGGCACGGCGCACCACCGGCACGAACCGTTTGCGCGCCGTCACGACTTCCGGGTTGTCGCTTTTCACGGCGGACGACACCACGACGACGTGCGCGTCGCTGACGTTCTCCGCCGAATGCCCGACGTAAACCGGAATGCCGATGTTGCGCAGGCGGCGAACGTTCGCGCTTTCGGCGATGTCGCTGCCCTGCACCGAATAGCCCAAGTTGTGCAGCACCTCGGCGATGCCGCTCATGCCGATGCCGCCGATGCCGACGAAATGGATCGTGCCGATGGAAAGCGGGAGCGCCCTCATGCCGCCTCCTTTCCGACGTAATCGTTATCGCCGTTCGTTCGCATGACCTCGTACACCAGGTCGGCGAATGTCACCGCCGCGTTCGGCCGTCCGACCGCGCGCGAACACGCGGCCGCGCCCTTGAGCGCGGCGGGGTTGCCGAGCAAGGCATTCAGCCGTTCCGCCAGCACGCCCGCGCTCAAGGCGCTTTCCGGCATCAGCCAGCCGCCGCCGGCTTCATCGAGGGCTTCGGCGTTGGCGGTCTGATGATCGTCGACCGCGTGCGGATACGGAACCAGGATCGCGGGCCGGCCCACGGCCGTCACCTCGGCGACCGTCGAAGCGCCGGCACGGCCGATCAGCAGATGGGCCGCCGCGAGCCGCTCCGGAACGTCGGAAAAGAACGCGGCGAGATCGGCCTTCACGCCGAGCGAGTCGTATTGCCGGCGAACCCGGGAAAGATCCTCCGGACGGCATTGCTGGGTCAGGAACAACCGTTCCCGCAAGCCGGGATCGAGCTTGGCGATGGCATCGGGCACGATGGTGCTGAACACGTGCGCGCCCTGGCTACCGCCGGTGACCAGCACGTTGATCGGCGCCGTCTCGTCGAGATCCGGATACGGAATGTCGCGCTTGGCGACGATTTCCGAACGCACCGGCATGCCCGTGCACACGACTTTGGCGGCCGCGCCGTCGGGCAGGCCGTCGGAATTCTCGAACGACGTCGCGATGCGCCGGACCCGGGACGCCAGCATGCGGTTGGCGCGCCCGAGGATCGCGTTCTGCTCGTGGATCACGGTCGGGTAATGCGCGAGCGCCGCCGCGATCATGGTCGGGAACGAGGCGTATCCGCCGAAGCCGACGACCGCCGCCGGCCTTAGGCGGCGCAGCAAGGAGCGCGCCTGCACGGTGCCGATCGCGAGCTCGGGCACGCTCTTCATCCGCGCGAACACGCCCTTGCCGGCGACGCCGCCGGCCTGAATGCGATGCGTTTCGACGCCGCCGAGACCGCCGTTGTAATGACCGCCGCGCTTATCGGTGATCAAGGCCAGGCGGCAACCGCGTTTCGTCAGTTCGTTCGCCAGCGCTTCCGCCGGGAAGACGTGCCCGCCGGTGCCGCCGGCCGCCAACACGATCAAGGGAGCGTTCGACATCATCATCGCGCCCCTCCCGGCTGCTCGCGGGTCAAGGCCAACACCATGCCCATCGCGTAAGCCAACGCCAACGTCGAGGAGCCGCCGTAGGAAATGAACGGCAGGGTCATGCCCTTGGGCGGAATCAGATGGACGGCGGACGCCATGTTGATGATTGCCTGCAGGCCGAACTGGATCAGCAAGCCGATCACCACCAGCATGATGAAGAAATTGTTTTCCTTGAACACGCGCGAGAACCCCCGGAACACGACGAACGCGAACAGGCTCGCGATGAGCAGGCAGGCGATCAGACCGAATTCCTCGCCGGTGACCGCGAAGATGAAATCGGCGTGGGCATCGGGCAGAACTTCCTTGACCCGGCCTTCGCCCGGGCCGCGCCCGAACAGCCCGCCGTTCTGGAACGCCTCGATCCCGCGCATGACTTGATAATTCTCCCCGACCGCCGGATCGAGGAAACGATCGATGCGGCTTTGCACGTGCGGAAACACGAAATAGGCCGCGACGCCGCCGCCGATGAAGACGCAAGCGACCATGGCCACGAAAATCAGCGGCAAGCCCGCCAGGAAGAACTGCACGCCCCAGATCGCCGCGACCACCATGGTCATGCCGACGTCGGGCTGCAGCAGCAGCAAGGCGGCGATCGCGACGAACAGGCCGCTCGCGATCATGTAGCCGGGAAAGCGTTCGTCGAGGCGCCCCTGCGCGAACAACCAAGCCGCCACCACGGCGAAGCTCGGCTTCACGAATTCGGACGGCTGCAAGGAAAACGCGCCGAGATGCAGCCAGCGCGAAGCGCCCTTGATCTCGCTGCCGACGAACAGCACCGCCACCATCAACACCATGGAGCCCGCCAGGCACATGATGGCAAGCCGGCGCAGGCCGCGCGGCGACAGCATCGATATGCCGACCATGATGAACAGTCCCAGCAGCAGATACACGAACTGGCGACGCACGAAATAAAAAGTATCGAGCCCGATGCGCTCGGCCACGGGCGGCGACGCCGCCAAGGCCATGACCGCGCCGATCCCGGCGATGGCGATCAACGCCGTCAGGTTCCAGCGGTCGATGGTCCACCACCAACGGGCGATCAGGCTCGTATCGGTGCGGCTGAACCCGGCCATGTCAGCTCACCCCCGCCGCCGCATGGGAATGCTCGCGCCGCTCGCCCGGCATCGCGCCGACGAGCGCGCGGAACGTCTCGCCGCGATGCTCGAAATCCTTGAACTGATCGAACGAGGCGCAGGCCGGCGACAGCAACACCACCACCGGGCCGTTCTTTTTGGCTTCGAGCGCACAGGCGCGGGCGCGTTCGACCGCGACATCGAGGGTGCCGCAGCGTTCGATTTTCATCGCGCCGGACAGGTCGCGCTCGAACGAGTCCGCCGCCTCGCCGATCAAAAAGGCTTTCAAAATGCGCGGCGCGAACGGTGCAATATCTTCGAGAGAGGATTCCTTGGAGCGCCCGCCGGCAATCCAACAGATCATGTCGTAACAGGCCAGCGCGCGCGCCGCCGCTTCGACGTTGGTCGCCTTGCTGTCATTCACGTAGGCTACACCGTCGATCACGGCGATCCGTTCCTGGCGGTGCGGCAGGCCGGGATAGCTCCGAAGACCGGCCTCGATGCGGTCTCCCGCGATGCCGATGGCCTTCGATGCGGCATACGCGGCGGCCGCGTTCTGCCAGTTATGAACGCCGGGCAGCGTCGGCACGGTTTGCATATCCAAAACCGAGCGGCCCTTGCCGTCGAGGCCGTCATGCAGGACGCCGTCTTCCACGTAAACGCCGCCTTCGACGGAACGGCTGCCGGAAATCGGAATGATCTTCTTCGCGCCTTCCCGCTCGAGCGCCTCGAAGACCGCCTTGCAGTGGGGATCGTCGATGCCGATGACGGCGACGTCGGAACCGTCTTGGTTCGCGAAAATCCGTTTCTTGGCCGCGATATAGCCGTCCATGCCGCCGTGCCGGTCGAGATGATCGGCGCTGACATTGAGCAGCACTGCGATCTTGAAAGCCGCCGACGGCGTCAGTTCCAACTGGTAGGACGACAATTCGAGAACGTAGCAGCCGCCCTCGGGCAGCGGATCAAGCGCCAGAACCGGCGCGCCGATGTTGCCGCCGATGCGCACCGGCATACCGGCATCGCCGAGGATATGCCCGATCAACGCGGTCGTCGTCGATTTGCCGTTGGTGCCCGTCACACCCAGAAACGTTCCGCCTTTAACGGCACGGAACAGCAACTCGATATCGCACACGATGGCGCAACCGGAATCGCGCGCCATCCGCGCGATGGGATGCGGCGCCGGATGGACGTGCGGAATGCCCGGGCTCAGCACCAGGGTATGAACCTGCTCCCAGCGGCAGCCGTACAAATCGGTCAGCGCCAGGCCTTCCGCCTCGGCGCGCTCGCGCGCGGCCGGATTGTCGTCCCAGGCCCAAACCTCGACGCCGGACTCGAGCAGCGCCCGCGCCGTGGTCAGGCCGGTGCGGCCCAATCCGAAGATCGCCACCGGCGCGTCGTTGAATTGCGAGAGATCAAGCATCGCCGCCCCCTATCGCAACTTCAAGGTGGACAGGCCGATCAGCGCGAGAATGGACGCGATGATCCAGAACCGGATGACGATGGTGGGCTCGGCCCAGCCCTTTTGCTCGAAATGATGATGCAGCGGCGCCATGCGGAACACCCGCTTGCCGGTCAGCTTGTAGGAGACCACCTGCATGATCACCGACACGGTCTCGAGCACGAACAAACCGCCGACGATGGCAAGCACCAGTTCGTGTTTGGTGATCACGCTGACCGTGCCCAAGGCGCCGCCAAGCGCGAGCGAGCCGGTATCGCCCATGAACACCCGCGCGGGCGGCGCGTTGAACCAGAGAAACCCGAGACCGGCGCCGACCAGGGCGCCGCAGAACACGGACAACTCGCCCGCGCCGGGCACGTGATGCAATTGCAGGTAATTGGCGAACACGATGTGTCCGACGAGATAGGAGATCATCGTGAACACGCCGGCGACGATCATGACCGGGCCGATGGCGAGACCGTCGAGGCCGTCGGTCAGGTTGACCGCGTTCGACGCGCCGACCATGACGACGATGGCGAGCAAAAAGAAACCCCAATGCAAATCGAGCAGCACGTTCTTGAGAAACGGCACCGCCAGGGTCGAGCCGAGCGGGGCCGGCAGCAGTTTGACGATCCACAAAATGGCGGCAGCAGCGACGATGGCTTCCAGAAGCAGCTTTAATTTGCCGGACAGGCCCTTGCTGTCGCGGCGGATGACCTTGCGGTAATCGTCGATGAAACCGATGACGCCGAACGCCACCGTGACGCCGATGGCCGCCCAGACGTACCCGTTGGTCAGATCCGCCCATAGGAGCGTCGCGATGGCGAGCGCGAACAGGATCATCACCCCGCCCATGGTCGGCGTGCCCTTCTTGGTGAGCAGGTGGCCGGCCGGCCCGTCGTCGCGGATCGGCTGGCCGCCGTGCTGTTTCGCGCGCAACCATTCGATCAGGGACGGGCCTATCAGGAAGCTGATGATCAGAGCGGTCATCACCGCGCCGCCGGTGCGGAACGTGAGATAGCGGAAGACGTTCAACGCGCTGAATTGATCGGCCAGGGGATAGAGGAAATTATACAGCATGCCGCGCCCTACTCCCCGTTCACCACGCGCGGCGCAGACGCCGCGTCTTCCGACGCACACGCTAGAAGCGCCTCGACGATCACGTTCATCCGGCTGCCCGCCGAACCCTTAACCGTCACAATGTCTCCGGCGCGCACCGCCTGCAGCACCAGCGGCGCGAGGGCTTTCGAATCCCCGGCGTGGCCGCCGCTTTGGGGGCGCGGCAACGCCTCGGCCAAGTTCGCCATATCGGTGCCGGCGGTGAAGACCAGATCGACGTCGTTCTCCAGGATCGGCGTCAGCAGACATTTATGCTTCGTCGCGGCCCGCGGCCCCAACTCGAGCATGTCGCCCAACACGGCGATCCGCCGTCCGCCCGGCGCCGGACGCAGACGGCCGAGCACCGCAAGCGCCGCCTTCACGGAAACCGGGCTCGCGTTGTAGCTCTCGTCGATCACGGTCAATTCGCCACCGGGAAGCGCGATCCGATGCACCTGCCCGCGGCCTTTCGGCGGGCTCAACCCGGCCAGTGCCGCACCGGCCCGCTGCACGTCCGCGCCCGCGGCATGCGCCGCACCCAGCACGCCGAGACTGTTCATCACCCAATGACGGCCCGGAACGCCGAGGCGATACGTCAGCGCCATGCCGAACACGTCCGCCATCACGATGGAATGATCGACCTCGAGAGCGGCGTCCAGAAGGCGGATGTCCGCCCGTTCGTGTTCACCGAAGCCGATTATCGTCGCGATGCCGTTCGCCTTGGCGGCGTCGGCGAGGCGTTCGAAAAACGCATTGTCGCGGTTGAGAACGGCGATGCCGCCGGGCTCAACGCCGGTGAAGATTTCCGCCTTGGCATCGGCGATCTCCTCGGTGGTCTTGAAGAATTCTGAATGCACCGCCTCGATGGTGGTGATCAGCGCGACATGCGGCCGTGCCATTTGCGAGAGCGGCGCGATCTCGCCGGGATGGTTCATGCCCATCTCGAAAATACCATAAACGGACTTTTTCGGCATCCGGGCGAGGCTCAACGGCACGCCCCAATGATTGTTGAAGCTGCCGACGCTGGCGTGGGTCGCGGCCTGCCCCGACAGCACGAAACCCAGCGCCTCCTTGGCACCGGTCTTGCCGACGCTGCCGGTGACGGCGATGACCTTCGCACTCGTTCGGGCACGCGCGGCGACGCCGAGGGCGCGCAAGCCCTCCATCGTATCGGCGACCCGCAACAACGGCGCATTACCGGCAAGCCCCGGCACGTCGCGGTGGATCATCGCGGCGCCGGCTTTTTTCAAGGCATCCGATACATACGCGTGACCGTCGTGGTTCGGCCCTTGAAGCGCGACGAACAAATCACCGGCCTCGATCGTGCGGCTGTCGATGGAGACGCCCGACGCCTGCCATTCGACATTGACCTTCCCGGCTGTCGCCCGAGCGGCGGCGGCGGCGGTCCATAAAACCGGTCGGGACGTCGAAAGGATCATCGCGCCTCCTCGATGGCTTCGCGCACCGCTTCGGCGTCGTCGAAGGGAAACACCGCATCGCCAACGATCTGGCCGGTCTCGTGGCCCTTGCCGGCGACGACCAGGACGTCGCCTTTCTTCAGCGCCAGAACCGCTTTTTTAATCGCGTCGGCGCGCTCGCTGATTTCCTCGGCCTTGGGACAGGCCGCCAAAATCGCCTTGCGGATCGCGGCCGGGTCCTCGCCGCGCGGGGTGTCGTCGGTCACGATGATCCGGTCGGCGCGCTCGCAGGCGATGCGGCCCATCTCCGGGCGCTTGCCCGTATCGCGGTCGCCGCCGCAGCCGAACACGACGGACAGGCTTCCCTTCGCGTGCGGCCGTGCGGCGGTCAAAACGTTCTCCAGGGCATCGGGCGTGTGGGCGTAATCGACGAATACCATCGCGCCTCTCGGGTGTCCGCCGATGCGCTGCATGCGCCCCGGGGCCGCCTGCAACTTTTCCAAGGCGGCGACGGCGCGCCTGACCGGCTCGCCGAGGACGACCGCCAAGGCCAACGCGCACAGGGCGTTGGCGATTTGAAACCGGCCGATCAGCGGCAGGCTGACGATGAAGCGCTCGCCGTTGACGGAAAGATCGAGATCGTAGCCGCCGGGGGTTTCGATCACCCGCTCGCAGCGAATGTCGCCCCGTTCGATGCCGTAGGTCACGATCGGATGATGGTCTTTCTTGCAAAGGGCCTGAAGTTTTCCGAACTCCGGCACTTCGGCGTTCAACACCGCCCAACCACCGGGTTTGAGAATGCCGGTAAAGAGATACGTCTTCGATTCGAGATACACCTCCATCGAGCCGTGATAGTCGAGATGATCGCGCGAGAGATTGGTGAAGGCGGCGGCATCGACTTCGACGCCGTCGAGGCGGAACTGATCGAGGCCGTGGCTGGAGGCTTCCATCGCCAGATGGGTGACGCCCCGATCGCTCAACGCGCGCAGACTTTCGTGCAGGGCGGCCGGATCGGGGGTCGTCAGGCTGCAGGCGATGCGCTCGTCATCGATTTGAATGCCGAGGGTGCCGAGGCTCGCGGCGTTACGCTTCGCGTGCCGCCAGATCTGGCGCAGAAAATGGGCGACCGAGGTTTTACCGTTCGTGCCCGTCACCGCGGCGATGGTTTCGGGTTGCTTGGCGTAAAAGCACGCCGCCATCAAAGCGAAGCGGCGGCGCGGGTTGTCATCAACGATCAGCGGAACGGCATCGGTTTCGGTCGGCAACTCGGTGCCCGGCGGCCCCAGCACGGCCACGGCGCCCTTATCCAAGGCATCCTTGATGAACAGCCGGCCGTCGGTCTTGATGCCGGGCAGCGCGGCGAACAGAAAACCGGGGGCGACATGACGGGAATCGCCCGTCAGCCCTTCGATCTCCTGCGTTAAAGATGCCGCACCGTGAATCACTTTATATCCTTCTCCCTGCAATAACTCATTGAGACGCAACTTGACGCTCCCGATCAGGCGCCGGTGCGTTCGTGAGGGAAATCAAGCGAACCGGAGAACGCTTAGGCTTTTCGACTTCCGTTTCCGGCTCAGGCGCGATGCCGAGAACCGGGGCCATGCGCTTGATGATGCGCCCGACGGCGGGCGCCGCGACCCAACCGCCCGTCGCGTAGTTGAACGACTGCTTGTTACCCTTGGGCTCGTCGACCAGCACCAGGATCGCATAGCGCGGATCGTCAATCGGGAATGCGCCGACGAAAGACGAGATCAGCGCCTTGACGTTATAGCGTCCGCGCATCTGCTTCTCGGCGGTGCCGGTCTTGCC
>JAVJPD010000603.1:0-1794 GCA_040216475.1 Rhodospirillales bacterium | reverse complement strand
CGGCAGCGGGCCCCCAACGGCCGGGTATTGATGCCGAACGATCCCGGCTTCAGGCCCTACGGCAGGAATCCGTATGTCGGTTACGATCAGGGTCCGCCGTTTCTGTATCGCGGCGATCTGCCGAAAGGCGTGCCGGCCATGCTGCGTGTCGTCGCCGTCGGCTCGGAAGCATGGGCCCTGACGCTGCTTCGGAAAAACCGAACCGTCCGGCATGGCGATCTGACCATCGCGTGGACAAAGGGGCAAAACTCGGCGCTCGATTCGGCCCGTATCGAGGATGGATTCGATGTCGGCAATATCGTCGTGCGGCGCAAGACCCCGTCGGGCGAGGTCGACGTGCCTTACGATGTCACATTTGCCTTTGCTTTTTATGCGTTCCGAAAATCCGCTACGTTACATACGGTCGAAGGCGCGATTCGCTGGTCCCGCAAGTAAAGAGGATTTGGTGAAAAACGCTACGTTGCTCAGAACGGGCATTATCGGAACCGTTATCGCCGCACTCTGCTGTTTTACGCCCGTTCTCGTCATACTTTTCGGTGCCCTCGGGCTTGCCGCGGCTGTCGGCTGGCTCGATTATGTTCTTTTTCCCGCGCTAATATTTTTTATCGGTCTCACGTTTTTTGCACTTTGGAGCAGGCGCTCGGCATGATCGAATATCAATCAATCGATCATCACATGCCCAAAGTGTGGATATAAACAGGCGGAACAAATGCCGGTCGGCTACTGCCAATACTTTTACGATTGCCGGAACCGTGGCGCCGTCCTCAAACCGAAAAAAGGCGATTGCTGCGTGTATTGCTCTTTCGGGTCCGTTCCCTGCCCGCCGGTTCAAAAGACCGGGCGATAAAAACGACGACCACGCCGGCCCTTTGTTCTTTACTTTATCAAAAGACACCGCTCGACGACGGGCCGGAAATGCGCCAGGCCCGGGGTTGCGAGGCCGGGCACCTTGGCCGCCTCGTCCCAGCGGCGCAGGCGGATCGCGTCCTCGGCGAAGGGGCGCGAACGGAACACCCGCATTTCGTCGTGCGTCATCGGCCCGCCCTGCAACAGGAGGCTCTGCACGGACGCGTCCGACAGACCGGCGAAATATCCGGCTTCGCAGGAACAAAGGTAGCGTTTCGCCTGCACGTGCAGCCGGACCGGCACCCAAACGTCCTCGCCGAACCATTTCGCGAGCTGCTTGGAGCCGAGGCTTTCGTGGCGGTCGTCGATGCCCCGGTCCGCCGCGTCGTCGCCGAGCTTGTGGACGAGGTGACCGATGTCGTGCAGCAACGCCGCCGTCACCAACGCCGACGCGGCGCCTTCCCGTTCGGCGAGCCGGGCCGCCTGCAGGGCATGCGCGCGCTGGCTGATGCGTTCGCCGCCGTACAGGCCATCGCCCCGGCTCGCCAAAATTCGCAAGACGTCATCCGCCGCCGACACGACGCTCAACATGCCGCTCTCCTTATTGCCCTGTCCAACACGCGGCCGAATTGCCGTGCCGCCTCTTCCAACGCGCCGTCGTTGCAAATCGATACGACATCGGCACCGAAGGCGGCCCCATCGAGGGACTTGTCGATGGACCTGTCGAGCCGCAGCACGACGTCGGCGGCGTCTTCGCGGCCGCGCGCGATCAAACGCTCCCTGAGAACCGCGGGCGATGCCGTCACGTTGACGACGATAACGGGCCGCAGCCGCTCGCGGGCCTCGTCCAAGACCGTCCGCGACACGTTGGCGATCACGGCATGGCCGGCCGCCAAATCGCCGTCGTAATTCCCGGGAATGCCGTAGCGCAATCCGTGCGCCCGCCAA
>JAVJPD010000602.1:0-1758 GCA_040216475.1 Rhodospirillales bacterium | reverse complement strand
CTTGGGCTCTCCCACGTTATATTGCTTGAGTGCGTTTAAATAATCTCCAATATTGCGGCTAGAAGGACGAGGTTTGCCGCCAGTTACCGCGTCAAAATATTGATGCAGCACGGCTTCGTGGGCCCTATGAAGATGAAATGCCGCTGCGGTATTTAGTTCGAACGCAATACATTTTCCGGCCTCTCGAATATCGGGAATAGACTCCGGAACCTTAGCGGTCAATTCTGGCGGGAATATGACTTCAGCGTAATCAATCAACGCCATGGTGTCATAGCCGCGTTTTTGCGTTACAAAATGAGCGTTAAGAGTTTCTAGCTCAGCTAGAAAAATTGTTTTAAATTGAATAAATAAATTATTAAAGGCATGCCAATCAAAACCAAAGGTTTTATCCGCGTCGTTCTCATTGGCAAATCCGTCTAGCTCCTCCATCATCCGCACGGCTGAAACACGAGAGCTTCTAAGAGAGCTTGAAAAAACGCTTTTGTTAAAAAGCTGGTCCAGGGAAATATTGGCCCACGCCAGCGCAATCCAATGGTTAGATATTTTATCTTCTTGCTTTATTTCAGATAGTTTTTCGAGCGCCATGGCTAAATTATAGATGTATGGCAACGATATACGGATCATAGCTCCCCCACATAGGATGTTGCCCCCTTTGCTTTTGGCTCGAAAAAGGCGGGCCGCTCCAGCTTTAGTCATCATACACCCCGCCTAGTGGGTACGCAAAATATAATATTGGGTATTTATCCCCAACATGGCCGATGGCTTTGCCCAAGGGCGGCAGGCATTTGGCGCTCCGTCTATCTTGCATTAAGCTGCCCGAAATCGACAGACCGGTCACTGGGAGGATGACGACATGGATATTCTGGACCTGGAACCGAAGACGCCGAAACCGAAACCTCGGAATCTGGACGAGATGTCGATCGAGGCCCTCGATGACTATATCGCCGAACTGGAGACCGAGATCGCCCGGGCGCGCGAGACCATTGCCGCGAAGCAGTCGGCCCGCCAGGGCGCCGAGAGCGTTTTCAAGAAATAACGTAAAAGTATCGGTTTTCTGCCGGTTTTCGACCCATTGCCAAGGGGCGACTCTTAACGGTTTTTAAAGGGTTGGCAGCCTAGAGTGAGAACAGATGGGAAACTTCCCATCCACTTTGACGCCTCCCTGTTAAACTAATGCCGCCTCTTCGTGAGGCGGCTTTTTTTCCTGGTAACGGCGCTTGACCCGCCGGTTTCGGGCCTTTAGAGTTTCGTTCCAACAAAAAAGCTGTCCGGCAAGTTTAACAGGCTGAGGTATCGTAAGGGCCGCTCGCAAGGCGGCCCTTAGTTCGTGCCGGGGGCAAAGCCCCTTGGTTCGTGCCGGGGCAAAGCCCCTTGATTTCCGGAAAATAAAGCGAAACAGGTCAGGACTGCGCCGCGGCCGCCGGCGTTTCCGCCGCTTGTTGGCCTTCCAGCCACAGCACCTCGTAGAGAACGACTCCGCCGTCGAAGCCCTTCATCTCGTAGGCGCCGCGGTTGGCGAAACGGATCGGCTTACCCGCGCAGATGCCCCGGACGATCTCGGAGACGAAGATCTGATCGGCCTGGGCCTTGTCCACGATCCGCGCGGCCATCTGGACCGTCGTGCCGAATAGGTCGTTGTCCTCGGAGATCGGTTCGCCGGCGTTGATGCCGATTTTCAGGTGAAGCGGCAGATTGGGGTTGGCCGTGTTGTGGGCCACGACGCCTTTCTGCATCATGATCGCGGCTTCGACCCCGTTC
>JAVJPD010000601.1:0-1659 GCA_040216475.1 Rhodospirillales bacterium | reverse complement strand
GCGCCGCTGCCCCAATAACGATTTTTTTTGTCACTATACCGCTCTCTTTTGATGTCCACACGGGTCCAGCGACACCGATTTTCCTGTTTTAGAAACCTATTCTATCCGGTCTTTCCATCGTGTTCGTAACGGCCGAATACGGCAAAAATCAGGCAACTCATCTCCCGCTCGATGAGCGGTGCCCTCCAGTCCCTTCATTCCCGTAAAACCGGCGGCGTTGAACGGAAAGTGCATTTAAGGACCATGATTTGAGTCCAATTTTTATTGTTTTACGATATTGTTTTCGATCTTCTCTTTCGGGCCGGAAAATAGCCGAACCCGAAAACGGTGTATAGGCCATTAAATGCTATTATACGCGGCAGTTTGACGATCGTTTCGTAAGCGCCGGAAATTTTGTGATTTTTTAACCCTATTCGTCTTGAATACGTCGATCCGGGCTTGATGCCCGCCCGCGTAACGCACGGCCCATCCGCCTCGGATGAAGGGGGAGCCCATTTCGACAGCCCTTGTCACGATTGCCATCGGCGAGCGGCATCAGCGCGAGTTCGAAACCTGCTCCCTGCCGACGCTGCGGGCTTACGCAAAAAAGCACGGCTATGAACTGATCGTGCTGACGGAACCGTTCGCGCCGCTCGATCCCGACGGCCGAAAGACCGTTCATTGGCACAAGATCCTGATCGGCCAGGTCCCGGCGATCCGGCCCTTCGACCGGGTGATCTGGATCGACACCGACATCATGATCAACCCCCGGCTGGCGCCCGACATCGCCGCAACCATTCCGGCGGATAAAATCGGCGTGGTCGAGATGACCGACGGCCCACAACTCGAAGCCGCCACCGAAACGCTCAATACGTTGTACAACATCGTCATGCGCGAGCATTACGGCCAGACGCACGCTTTCGTTAAACCTTCCGTAAAATTAAAGGACTATTACCTCCAGGCCGGATTGACGCCGGCGCCGGACAAGTTCTGCAATACCGGCGTCATGGTGTTTTCACCGAAGCATCACAACGATTTCCTCGCCTCGGTTTTCCTCAAGTACGAGAAGAACTTCGACGATTACGAAAACACGCCGCTCAGTTTCGAAATCTTCTCGAACGGTTTGAACGCGCCGCTCGATCCCCGGTTCAACGTTCTCTGGTCCGACGAACTGGCGCTCAAGTATCCGTTCCTCGCCCGCAAGGAAATCATCGCCGACTTTTACGAACGGCGCAAAAGCGGCACGCCGCTCGACGGTGGCCCATACGCGCAGTGGTATACGTGGTGCACGAACGCGAGCTATCAGTCCGCCTATTTCCTGCATTTCTCGGGCGGACGCGACAATCCCCTGACGAAAGTGCCGATGCGCTTCGTCCGCGATGCCGATGCCGACGTATTCGGCGCGGTCTTTCCCGAATACGACGCGGAAATCCGCACGGCCCGCCCGAGCGCGGCGGGCAAACCCTTCAGCCTGCGCGCCGACGATACCTGAGGAAAACGCGTATCATGTTCCTTTTTCAAACCAGCCGGGAAACCCTGCTGAACTTCCTGCCCAAGAACGCGGTGGTCGCGGAGATCGGCACGGCGGAAGGCGATTTTTCGCAGCACATTCTCGACACCGCGCAGCCCCGCGAGCTGCACCTGATCGATCCCTGGGCGTATCAGGAAATCGATCAGTAC
>JAVJPD010000600.1:0-2725 GCA_040216475.1 Rhodospirillales bacterium | reverse complement strand
TGCCGACGGTCCGCGTCGGGAAAATCGATGCGACGCGGAGACGAGTCTTTAAATTTTAACGATGGCGGAGGGGGGAGGGATTCGAACCCCCGGTCCCCGCAAAGGGACAACGGTTTTCAAGACCGCCGCTTTAAACCACTCAGCCGCCCCTCCTCAGGGATGTTGATTTCACGGGGATAGAAAACGTCGGGGGTCGCGGGAAGTTTTCCGTGGTCGGCTTCGCGCGGCCGGCGGCCGGGGTCGCTTAGAAAATTTGTGTCGCTGGGCGGCAGGTGATGTTTGATACGGAACGATGCCAGCCGGGTGAGCGGGAGAACTGCGTCCAGCCGGTTCCGGACAGCCGATCGATAGTTCCCTCCCAAAGCATGGGAACCGGCGTCTTAAGGCCGGTGTCCATCAACTTGACGGACCAGATAATAGCGTTTTTGCTGATGCGGGCGTTGGGTGCGATCCTGTTCGTGTAGGGCTTACCGCTCGGCCCGAGTTGTTCAACCAACCTGGTCGCATAATTAATTCGGAGGGTTATGGAATATCCTTGAGCCCCCGACCCCGCGTCGGTGGTCTGGCAGGTCAGGGTAACCGGCCCGGCGGCGAGAGCCGGCGAAGCCGATACGATAAGCGCAACCGCAAGCGCCGCGCCCCGCAGCAAGGTCACGGGAACGCTTGTTTTCTTAAATCCGGATTTCGATGCCATTTTTTTTCCTTGATGAATACTGCGTGCTTTACCTGCCGCCATTGATCCTGCCGTATCAGAATTTCAGTCAGTGACGGCAATGGGACCCTCATCACGGCGTCTGCGGTATTCGGATTCTGGCCCGGATCGGATTTGATAATGGCCTTTTCGATTACGGCTGTCTATTCGCTTCCAGCCGTCACCCCACAGGGGCCATTATTGCGCGCGAATGTATGCCGCTTCGTCATATGGGGGTTGTTTCGCCAAGGCTTTCGTCCGCCATTCGTGCCGGCCTGTCGGACCGGCCGAAAGAGGAAACCGTTTTAAAAACAAATAATTACAGAATTTCCGTGGCTTAACGAGCAATGGCGGAGGGGGAGGGATTCGAACCCCCGGTCCCCGCAAAGGGACAACGGTTTTCAAGACCGCCGCTTTAAACCACTCAGCCACCCCTCCGTATAAGAAAATCAATAACTTGGGGCGCCGCTCCTTTCAAGCGCCGGCTTGGGCGCCGAAATGCCGGGATGCCTACACCGGAAACTGCATCCATCCCGTGATGATGTACTTCGTTCCCCGGACGACCGGGTTTCCCTTATGGGCGTGGGTCCATTCGGCGGGCCAAATCAGCGTCTTTCCCTTTTCCGGCCGAACGTCCAAATCGTAGTGAGCGAAGTGGGTTTCGCCGCCGGCCGGAACATCGTTCAGGTAGGTCATCCAAGCGAAAAGACGGTGCAAATTGGCTAATGAATCGCGTTCCGTATGGAGCTTTCTGAAATGTTCGCCCTCGTGATAGCGCTGAATATTGAACGCGCCCACGTCGAGTTTCTTGATGGTTTTCAAGAAAGGCCATGAATCGACATAGTCGGCGTAACACTCGTACAAACAATTTATATAATTACGGACAGGCGCGTAGGTCGGCTTGTCGAAGTTGCGGGGCAATACCGTTATATCGGTCGATTTTTTGAGATCTTCATCGACGCCGCCGTAAGTTTCGCCGGAACCGTGGAGATCGTCGTTTTCTTCAAAGAATTCGATCAATTTGTCGCAGATTTCGGCCGGTTCGATAAACCAACTTCCGATAAAATTTGGATTTTTCTGAACATCCGTCAATTCGATTCGTCTCATCCCTAACCCCTGACTTGTCCTCCGAAATGAATTCTAACCCCGGAATCAATATCGAAACTAATAACGCCCGCGCCGATATGTTGATGCTTGAGGCCTTCTTCATGCCGACCGGCCTTGATTAAAGCCAGTCCCATCGCGCTATTGTATTTCGAGTTTTCGGGATCGATTTTTAAGGCGACGGTATAACGCGCAATGGCCGCATTCAGGTCCCATTGCTCTTGCAAGGCATTCCCTAAATTGAAATGCGCCTCGGCGTTGCCAGGATGAATGGACAGCGCCCGCCGATAACTTCTTATCGCATCGTCCAATCGCCCCATCTCCTTGAAGGTGATTCCGAGGTTTATATGGGCCTGGACATAATCCGGCACGATGGCCAAGGCTTTTTCATAATTGACGATCGCCTCGTCGAACCGTCGTTCCGTGTGCAGGACCAGGCCTAAATTAATGTAAGCGTCGGCGTAATCCGGCGCATTTTCGATGGCGTTTCGATAACTCGAAATGGCATCCCGCGGCTTCTTCATTTTCCGGAATGCATTGCCGAGATTGAAGTACGCTTCGGCACTTTCCGGCGCGTATGCCAGCGCCTTTTCGTACTGTGCGGCCGCCTCGTCCATTCGGCCCGATTCCTGCAAGATGATCCCGAGATTGATGCGGGCCTCGACGAAGCCGGGTTCGAGCGAGAGGGCCTTCCGAAGGCACTCGGCGGCGTCATCCCAGCGGTCCAAATCACAAAATACGCCGCCGAGGTTACAGTAAGCCTCGATATAATCGGGCCGCAGCGCCACGGCCGCGTCGATCAGCTCAACCGCTATGTCGAGTTCGCCGATTTCTTGAGTCAGCAAGCCCAGGAAATGCAAAGCGGCGGGGTGGCGGGGGGCGGATATCAACACCCGCTGGTAGAGTTCTTCCGCCTCGCTCAATCGGCCG
>JAVJPD010000599.1:0-1550 GCA_040216475.1 Rhodospirillales bacterium | reverse complement strand
CAAGAAGGAATCCCTCAAGGGCAACGTCAAGCTCAAGAGCGCGCCGGGGATCGGAACGGTTGTCTATCAGGAGCCGAAAAAGGGAACGGTCAAGTTGAGCGAAGCCGTAGTGTTTCCGATTTCCCATCTCATCAAAACCATGGATCAGGCGGAAAAAGGTGCGCGCCTGGTGCCTTATGTCTTGTTCGACGGCGCCTCGAAAGAGGGGCCGCTCCGGGTCAATACGTTTATCAGTAAATCTCATGTTGCCGGGTCGATCATCATGCCGATGAGCCACGATCTGCTGAATCGCAAGGGATGGACGATGCGCATGGCGTTTTACCCCGTGAACAGCCAGGAAGCCGCGCCGGATTACGAGCTGGAGATCGTACAGCTTTCCAATGGTGTTGTGCCGTTTGCCGTGCAGGAATTTTCCGATTTCTCCATCGAGATGACGCTGAAGAAGCTCGAAACCGTCAAGCCGATGAAGTGCTCGTAAGCAAGGCGTCATGTTGGCTTGCGATGTTGCCTGCATGAAGCCCTGCCGGTAGTATCGAGGGGCACTGCATAATCGGGCATGACGGTTAGGGGAGATCATGCGTATCACGGGTTTTGCCGGTTTCGGCAGCATTGATCTGCGCGTGCTGGCAGGCGCTTTCCTGTTGTCGATGCTTCTTGTCCTATCGCCGCCGGCCGGCGCCCAAGACGGCCGCGGCTTCACCGGCATGCAGGTTCAGGGGCTGACCGCCGCCGCCGCCCACGCCTTGGGGCTGGATAAGGCGCATGGCGTATTGGTCCGCGATGTCGGGCTCGGCTCGCCGGCGGACGAGGCCGGTATTCGCCGCGGCGACCTGATCGTCGAATTCGGCGGGCAAACAATCGATTCCTTCAACCGGTTGATCGCGATCGCCGGCAAGCTGAAGGCCGGCCAAACCGTCGCCGTGACGGTGCAGCGGGCGGCGGGCACGGCGAAGCTTTCCCTCCGTGCGGGCGTTTGGCCGCCGTCGCGCCGGATCGACAAGGCGTCGCTCGTGCATATTCCGGCGCTCGGCTTGTCGTTTACGGCCATCACGCAAAAGGTCCGCGAGGGTTTCGGGCTTCGCTGGGGCGCCGAGGGCGTCGTCGTCACCAAGGTCGAGCCGGTAAAAAACCTCAAGCACGGCATCAAGGTGGGCGAGGTGATCGTGCAGGTCAATCAGAAGCCGGTATGGGAGCCGAAGCAAGTCACCGATGAAATCCGCAAGGCGAAAGCCGCCAAGCGCAAGTCCGTGCTGCTGCTGATCGAAGGCTCGGAAGGAAACCGCAACGGCTACCGTTTTTCCATCCTGGCGTTGGAATAGAGAACGTCGCCGTTACCGTGTTTGCGGTTCCGGGCGGCCTTTTCAGCCTTTGCGCTTCTGTTCGACGAGACGCTTCAGCTCATCCAGGTCGATTGCGCCGGGAACGATCTGATCGCCGATGACGAACGCCGGCGTTCCGTTGATGTTCAGGGCTTGCGCCAGTTCGATGTTCTTCTGCAGGGTTTCCTGAATAACGGGGTCTTGCATATGCGCTTGCAGGCTGACCGGATC
>JAVJPD010000598.1:0-1988 GCA_040216475.1 Rhodospirillales bacterium | reverse complement strand
ACGACGCTCTTCCGATCTCGACGATGGGCACCTTGCCGATGTAGGGGCCGAACACGGTGATGGCGAGCAGGAAGAAGATACCGTGGACCAGGCTGGCGGCGCGCGAGGTGGCGCCCGAACGCAGGCTGAGCGCGGTGCGCGAGGCGCCGCCGCCGCCGGCGAGGCCGCCGAAGAGCGCGGACGTCATGTTGCCGAGGCCCTGGCCGATCAGTTCCCGGTTGCTGTCGTGGCGGGTCTTGTTGATGGAATCGCCGGTGACGGCGCTCAAGAGCGAGACGACGGAGCCCAGCAGGGCGAGCGTCAGTGCGGCGCCGGAAATCTTGAAGAGGACTCCCCAGAAGTTGTCGATGACGTTCGGCAGGTTCCAAAAGTCCAAGGCGTGCACGGGCGAGGGAATGTTCGCCGGGATCGTGCCGATCAACGCCAACCGGTCCTCGGCGCCGAACGGCGCGCCCGGCAGATGCGTGAGCGCATAGTAAATCAGCGCGCCGAACACAAGGGCGACCAGGGAGCCCGGAACGATTTTGATCAGCCTGTTCGAGACGATCATGATCGCGATGGTCGCGAAGCCGACGGTGACGGCCAGCCAGTCGACGGCGGCCTTGCCGGTGATCAGGACGACGGGATTGGAAGCGATCGACAGGCCGAACAGGACCGGGAACTGGCTGATGAAAATGAGGATCGCGAAGCCGTTCAGAAGCCCCGCGATCACCGGATAGGGTACGTATTTGATCAGGTTGCCGAGACGCAGGAGGCCCAGGACGATCTGGAACAACCCCGACAGCATGACGCAGAGAAACATCAGGGTGATCGCGATCTCGACCCGGGCGTCGGGGTCGATCGGCAGGTCGGTCGAATCGAGCAGCCGCGACAGCAGCGCGGCCAGCACCACGGCCAGCGCGCTGCGCGGCCCGGTGATCTGAACGGGCGAGCCGCCGAACGCGGCGGCGATCAGGGTGGTGAAGATACCCGTGAACAGGCCGGCGGCGACGCCGACGGAGATGAAATCGGGACCGAGCGGCGCGAACACCAAAAGCCCGCAACTGATTGCGGTGGGAAAGGCGAGGATGGCGGCGGCGAGGCCGCCGGCGGCGTCGCCGCGCAGGCGTTGGGCAAAACCTACAGGGGAAGCCGCGTCAGGTTGTTTCGAGGATGAAGGTTGCCCCGACACGGTATGACAGCGCCGCCGAACGGCTTACTGAAAGTAGTTGTTTGTCGCCCGCGCGAAAGCCTCGAATATTTGCGGAACGTCGATCTTGCGGCGTTCGAGGGCCGAGCGGCGCATCGAGATCACGTACTGGCTCGACGTGCGGATGGGAATTGTTTTCGGAGAAACGCCTTCCTTGACGATCTTGAGCGCCATCTGACTGGCAACTTCACCTTGTTCGTAGGGCGATACGCCGACGGACAGCATGGCGCCGTCCTCGGTGTTGAAAACGTTGATGCCGAGCACGACCACCGGGGCGTTGGCTTCGGTCCATCCCATGACTTCTTCGGCCGGCACGAACTTGCTGTCCGGACCCTTGCGGTGAAGCTTCCGATAACCGCCGACGAGCAGGAAGTCCGTCTTGCCCTTCATGCCTTTGACGGCTTTTTTCCATTCATCGAAGGTGCTGACGGTCACGACCCCCTTGTAATCGACCGGATTCCAATTGTGGGTCGCCATATACTGGGCGTCGCGGTCGGTCGAATGAGACGAGTCGGCGAGAAAGGTGACCCGCGGCCGCTTGGGATTCTTCACGGTGCCCGCCGGCGCGTTATCGGTAAAAAACTGGACGACCTCGCGGATGGCGGCGACCGGCTTGCGTTCGAGGATGCCGGTGACGTTCGTTGCTCCCCGGTAACCGTAAGGCTTGATGCTGCCGTTGATGCCGGCGAAGACGATGTTGATGTTCGGATCGTTGACGTACTTCATCGCCGCCAGTTTCTGCGCGTCGTCGTCGATCGCGATGATCACGTCCGGCTTGATCTTGTCGATCGCTTCGCGG
>JAVJPD010000597.1:0-2013 GCA_040216475.1 Rhodospirillales bacterium | reverse complement strand
CCGGCCGGGTGGCCTCCATCCTCGGCCCCGACGTGATGGTCTACAACGCCGCCTTCTTCATCAAGGAGGCGAACACCGGCCACTTCGTGAGCTGGCATCAGGACCTCCACTACTGGGGTTTCGACGCCGACGACGAGGTGACGGCGTGGCTCGCTTTTACGCCGTCGACGCCCGAGAGCGGCTGCATGCGCTTCGTGCCCGGCAGTCATCAGCGGGTCGTCGAGCACGTCGATACCTTCGATGAGAACAACATGCTGACTCGCGGCCAGGAACTGGCGATCAAGGTGGACGAGAAAGACGTCGTCGATGTGGTGCTCAAGCCCGGCCAGATGTCGCTGCACCACGGCCGTATGTGTCACGGCTCCGGTGCCAACGCGAGCGCCGACCGGCGGATCGGCCTCGCCATCCGCTACATCACGCCGGCCATGAAACAGCTCAACGGCGAGCGTTTCGGCGCGACCCTGGTGCGCGGCGAGGACCGCTACCATCACTTCGAGCTGGTGCCGGCGCCGCAAGGCGAACTGCACCCGGACGACCTGGAGCGCTGGCGGCGTTTAATGGCGCTCGATCATTCCGTGAAGTACCGCGGCGCCGCGCAACAAGGATCGGCCTTCGCCGGTTGATCGGATGCGCGGGGAAGGCGGGCATAAAAAACGGCGCCGAATTCAGGCGCCGTTTTTATCGTATTGCCTTCTTAAGGGATGATGCGCGGCTTATGACGCGCCGACCATCTTTTCTTTGATCCAGCCATTCATCCATTTCATGGTTTCGGGCGAAAAGTCGATCGCGTCCATCACCGCTTTCTTGGCTTTCTTGCCGATCGATTGCGGGTAAACGCCTAACGTCTTCGCGGTAAGCTTCTTGAACTGGGCGTCCCGGAATATTTTCTTCAAGGTTGCGACATACGTTTGCTGGACCTCTTCGGAAACGCCCTTCGGAAGCCACAAGGTCTTGTTGCCGGTAACGGTCATGTTGATGAAGCTCTTTAACGTTTTCAGCTTCATGCCGGTCAGCTCCTTGCCGTTGACCTGTTTGTAGGCTTCCAGCACATGGGGGAGCTCCGGAAAGGCCGGGTCCCGGGTGATTTTGCCGTCTTCGCCGACAAACCCGAGAGTCATGTAGGAAATGACGCCGTACTGTTCCTTGAGCTTTTTAATCTCTTTGCGGCATTTGATCGTGGAATCCACGCCGAGTTGCAATTCGCCGCGTTGGGTGCCCTTGCGGCGGCCGCCGGAGGACAGGCCGTAGACCGGCTTGGCGCCTTTTATGTCGAGGATGTCATACGGCAGAAAAGCCCTCAGCTCGGAGGACGTCGGGTTTTTGGCTCCCATCAGGAGCCGGTCTTTTTTTTGCAGCGCCTTGATATCCGAAACGATGTTCTTGCCGGTCACGCCGGTTTCCTGGCGCGCGTAAAAGCACGTGCCGAACGGCGCGAGAAGGATCGGGTTCCAGCCTTTAAGGTCGTACTTCACTTTTTTGCCGGCGAAGAGATAGCTGGTGTAAACGGACGTCCCCGTGGAAAATATGGCCGTTCCGTCCCGTGGGGCGTCGCGCTCGAACCAATTCGATCCTTTCACGCCGGAACCGCCGGGTTTGTTCACGACGATCGTCGTCGGTTTGCCGGGAAGGTATTGATGGAAAAAGGGCTGGAACAGCCGGCCCATCCGGTCTGATCCGCCGCCTTCCTTGGAGGGCACGACGATCTGAACTTTCTTCCCCTTGAAGTTGACTTCCGCTTGTGCGTCCGCGGCCGTAAGGGCGAATAAAAATCCCAGCCCCACAACAGTGGCAAAGAGTCTTGGTAACGCGTTTGCCGTTCTCATGTCTGCCTCCCTTATCGTTATGGTTTGCCTTCCTATTTTTTGGCGGTCGTTTTTTACATGCTCCTGAGTCCGCCGCCCTCCAGGCCAAGGTATTGTCCGCTGATGTAGGACGAGCGCGGCGAGGCGAAAAAGTAGATCGCCTCGGCCACCTCTTCGGCGCGGCCCAAACGGCGCAGCGCCAGGTTCTTGG
>JAVJPD010000596.1:0-6287 GCA_040216475.1 Rhodospirillales bacterium | reverse complement strand
GCCGAACAGGAATTCGCCGGAACCGCTGGCCTTCACGCGCTGCATGGCCCGGAAGTCCGTCGGGTGCATCACAACCACATCCGGCTGGGCTTCGTTCGTTTCGAGCGCCGCCAGCGCCCGGTTGATCGAGTCGATCGCCGTGTCGCCCGACGTCGGGGTGAAGGCCGTGAAGTTCCCGCTCTTGGTCAGGCCGGACATATTCGCGCCGACGCCCGTGCCGTTCAGGATTTGGTTTTCCAGAACAACCTCGAGGCCGTAGAGCAGACGCGAGTCCAGCGTTTGCCGGAGCAGCGGAACGTCCCCAAGGATCTGCCGCGATGACTTGATGAAATGCGCCACGGTCGGCACCTTGAGTTCGACCTGTTCGTAAGTCAGAACCGACTCAGCCTTCGCCACGCCTTCATGTTCGAAGGGTGAATTTCCACCCTGCGGCGCCGCGTTGTTGGTGAACGTCAGTTCGCGGGTGAATTCCACAGCCCCGCCAGTCGTCGGGATCATGGCGATCCGATCACGCAGCCAGCGCCGCCGCTCCATGCCGGAGACGATTTCCCGCTGGCCATCGGTCACGTTAAGCCCGCCCGAGTCGTAGCGGATCGTGTTCGCCTGGACGTCAAGCATGGTGCCGGCGCCGACACCGATAGAGGTCTTGGTCGAACGCTTGTCAGCAACGGCGCCCCAGCCGTCATCCTTGGCCAGCTTGTCGGCCAGCGCCGCACCGGGCGAACGCCGGGCACCGCCGCGCGGCGCAAGGTCACGCTCGGCAAGCCGCTGTTCCATTTCGATCAAGTTGGCTTCAAGCGCCTTAACCTTTGCGCTTTCGCGGTCGCGCCAATCGGCATGGGCCGCGTTGAGTTCGCGAATCTCCGCCATCACATCGGAGGCTTCGGCGCGCACAGCCAGAATGCCGCGATGGTTACGAATTGCAGTCATGATTCATATTCCTTGTCGTATGCCCCCGACGTGCCCAGCGGGCGCGCGGGTGCGCGTTGTACAAAGTGTTCGGATTGATCCGCCCATCCCCACAAGCGCACGGCGTTGGAAAGGGAGTCGGGTCCGGCAGCGCACGGCGTGCCGCTTTATCTCGGCGAAGGACAGCGCACGGCGTACCCTCCGCAATGCCCCCACCGTGCCTCGTGGCAACGGCGGGGAACGAGTAATATACTAACGTTCCGTGTAAATAACGCAACAATTTTTTACTTAGGGCGCTGCGTCCTAATTATCATGTTACTGTTTTGCGTTATATTTTCATAATAACATGGTCCTATTAGTTAAGTGATTTCGGGTCGTTCGGATTGGCCTCGATCTCATCGGCCAGCCGTCGCAGCGCGTCCGGCACATTCTCCGGGCCTCCGTTGACCATGCCGATCAGGCCCAAGGCGATCTTGATGATTTCGTTTGCAATGATTTCATCCGGCACGCCTTGGTCGGCAGCGGCTTCCATCCCGAGGGCGATAGCCGTTGCGGCGTTGGCGCGGTGCGTTGCTTCAATTTTCGTCGTCATTTTTCGATTCCTTCGTCCAGAGTTCCGATTGATTGAAAGTCGTCGGTCGCATCGTCCGGCCAGTTGTTCGGCGATGCACTGCCGGGGGCCGTCACACGGGCGCGGGCTTCGGCCAGTTCCTTGGCAAGCTGGTCCCGTTCGATTTCTGCTTCGGCGCGCCGCGCCTCGGCTTCGACCTTCACGGCTTCGGGCATTCCGACGTGGAAGCGGCACGGCAACGCGGCGATGCGGGCACGTTCATATCGCTCGGCAAGATCGGCGACGGCGATTTCAGCTTCGCTTTTGCCGGACTCCCGCGCCCGCTGGACGGCCAACGCGGCGTCAACTTCATCTTCACGCGCGCGAATCCCGTCGGCGTCCGCCTCCGTCATAGGCCGGCCGTGGTGCTGTTCGAACACGTCGGCCAATGATGGCCCCTCCGCCGCCACAAGACCGGGGTTGAACGGATCAGCCACACGGGCGACGGCCCGGAACTTCTTGATCGTGGCCGGTAACGGTCCGCCCGTAATCATGGCTAGGTCGAACGGGTCGATGCTGGGCTTTCGCCGCTTGGGTGCTCGGGTCTTTTTGGTCATCGTGTCAGTTCCTTTCATCGTTTGAGTGCTGGTGGTCGTGGTGATTCATCGGGCGCGGATTCAAGGCCCATTTCCCGAAGTAAGCGGGCGAATGCGATCCGCGAGTCACGCTCGATTGCGACTTCGGGGCGGGCCTTGGGTTGCCCCCACCGATCCGTGTAGGTCGTGCCAGCAATGCCCAGAACCGCCCGCGCCAACTGCGCCGAATCCCATGCCTCACAAGCCAGTTGTAGCAGCTTCAAATGATGCGGTTCGAGCGCGTAGTCCTCGACCACTTGGCGCCACCACGTTTTCACGGTATCGCTCAGGTGGTCCGGCGGCTGCGTGAAATTATGTAATTTTTGATCCATAATTTAATTCTCGATTTTCATTTGAACCGGGACGGGGCGCGCTAAAATTTGAGTACCGCAGCCGGTCCTACGCCTTGGCCTCGGGGACTTTCCGGACCTACCCCCCTGGCCTTGGGGCAGTCACAGGGGCGATGCGGTACACGGTGTACACGGCCTTTTCTTACTGTTCCCATTGATCGCTCCCAAACTTCCCCACAGGACCAGAAAGACCGTGTACACCGTGTACGGGCAGTACATTTCCGGCCAAATTGATGCCTTTATAAATCGGTGAGCCGTTAATTCTTCGCCCCGTGCTCGGGTCCGTCACCTTCTCTCGGCTCTTGATGATCCCAACGTTCAAGGCGTACAGATCGGCCCCGAACGTTGATGCGGCCATAGCAGCGTGCCCATGTTCCCGGCACCAGACGTTGAACGCCTGATAAAGCGCCTGCGACTGGACTTCCTCGTCGGGTCCAATGATGCAGCGGTCCCGAACGAATGCCCGAACAGGCCCTGTGTTTTCGTCCATCTGGTCCAGCAGGATGCGGCCCGTTTCGGGTTGTTCAAACCGGCCGCGGCGGCGCAACCGGACGAGGCCAGCGAGCGCCCTGTTGGCGATGCCGGGGAGTTCGGCAAGCAGCTTGCGGGTCAACGTCGTATCCTCGCGCCCCTCGAATGACCGCTGGAAATTTATAGCGATGAAGCGGGACACGACGACGCCGGATGGATCCTTCAGTTTCGGCGGTACGTTGGACACGTAAATAAGCCGCGTCGGAAGAACGCCGTTCCAGATAGATTTATATTTGCGGTCGATACTTTGCGCGTCCTCACCCGTGATCGTCAAAATGCGTTCGACAATGACGTGCGGGTCGTATCGGGACTGCCCGCGCGCATCGGCGATCATGGCAACGGCCTTGCCGATAAAATCGGACGCGCCAAAATTGCTTCCGAAGCTGGAAACCGTCGGCGCGGCGAAACGCTCCGTCCCGACAAGTTCCCGAAGGATGCGGCCACAGGTGCCCTTGCCCGACCGTCGCGCACCCTGCCAGAGGAACGCCTTTTGTTGTGAGGTGTCGGCGGTCAGGCAATAGCCGAATTGTTCCTCAACGCAGCGTGCCGACACGTCATCGCCCGCGAAGATATCGGACAAGAACCGCTCCCACGTCGGCGCTGTGGCTGTCGGATCATAAACACAGGCCACGCGATGCGTTGCGAAAAGGCGCGGGTCGGGAGCGCGCAAGGTAAAGGTGCGAAGGTCTAGGACGCCGTTTGAAAACGGCAACAGGTCCGCCGGGTCCGGGTCGTCGTCGCGGCGATCGATCCAAAAAGGAATGTCGTTGGCGTCGTCCAGGTGCCGGACGCCCGCTAGCGCGTCGATCACCTTCCCCACCTTGGTCTTGTCGGGCCGGAACGCCTTGCGGCGTCCCTCTGCGTCCCGCGCCCATGCATTTTCCAACCAGGTGTAGATACGTGCCCGGAGGTCGTCTTCGGTCAGGCCCCGCCAGCAAGCGCCGGTCCATGAATAGAAGTCGCCGCGCCAGTGCCACAGGTCGCCTCGGGCCTCGCCGAACCGTCGCGCGACAAAAACAGGCGCATCGGATTCCAGGTCAACGGATGGCGAACCGGATTCCGCCGGCGCATCGGCCACGGTCGGGCCGCTGTAGCCAAGGCCCAGGCGCAACGCTTCGCCGCGCAACATAGCAGCGTGATCTTCGGTCATCCTCGATATCCGATCCTAATTTCTTCCGCCTGGATACGCGCTCGGCTTGCCTCATGGGCAAAGTGCTCCCAGCGTTTCCAGGTGGGGTAGTCTGGTGCCTTGAACGCGCCCCACATGGCCGCGTCGTAAATCGAGGCAACCGTCTCGGCGGTTTCGATCTTGCGTCGGCGTTCGGTTTCCTCTCGGAGAAACGACATCGGCGGAACGCCCGCCGCGCCGGGGAACCGGCATTTCAGCACCACGTCGGCCAAGTGAATCGCCAAGCCGTCGGCAGTGCGTCGGTAGTGGTGCCGTTGCGCCTCTGTCCCCGCCGTCCGTGCCGCCTTGCGCGCCGCGTCGATCTCGGCCAAGGCGGCGTCGATTATTTGAAAATTCGGGGTTTTTGGGGTATCTTTGGGAACGCTCAAATTTCCAATCGATCCGCCGCCGTGTCCGTGCCCGGGCGCGGCGGTTTCCTTTTGGTCGTCCATCGTCAAGGTGCTCCGTTCTGCTGAGGTCGCACGGCCACGCGGCGCGGAACGCGCGGCGCATCGGGCGGTGTGATAGTCACGTCAGGTAGCAGGCGGCACGGTTGGCCGATCACGCGGCGCAGCTTGCGGAGTGATCGGGTCAACGCCTTGCGTTCATCGCGTCGGCGTTCATGGCGCAACGCCCGCTCACCGTGCTGTAAAACACGATCCGCCGACTCGCGTACCAGGACGTTCAGGGCCGCAAGCTGTGCCTGTAGCTGTTCAGGGGTTTGCATGGTCATGCCGCCTCCCGGTGCTCGCGCCGAAGCCGGCGCAACTCGATCTCAGCGGCCCGCAATTCGGCGCGCGCGGCGCGGACGCGGGCTTGCGCTTGGTGTAATGCCTCGTTCATGGGCGCGCTCGCCATCACGCGGCCTCACAACGCGCATCGAAGGCGTCAAGGTCGGATTCGCGCCAATACTTCCGGCCACGAATTCGCATAGGTTCCGGAAAGCCTAGGCCGGGGTCATTTGCCCAGCGCCAGAGCGTCATGTCCGTAACCTGATAGCGCGCCTTGACGGCGGCACTCGGAAGGAGGGGGGATTTCGTAACCATCTTGACCTCGCAAAATTTAAGAAGCAGAGGTCAACTATAATATACACGTTTTCATCTGTTGCAACAAGTAAATACTTATCCTCTATTGTCATAACTGTCAGTAGGGGATAACAAATCGAAAAAATGTCAATTAATTCAATATACATAAAGTAACGCCCTAGGACAGACCGTCCTAGGGCGCGATGTACGGTTATTCTTACTTTTGCTGGGAAACGATCAGTGAGTCGCCTTCGCCAACGTAACCACATTGCCCACCGTCTCGCCCCGCCGCGCAATGCCGGCAACGTACTTTGACCACACCGCGCCGCCCGCCGTGACCATCCGACAAAATTCCCGATCACGTTCCCGCCGGACGGCTTGCCGCTCGCCTTCGGCAACGTCGCCTGCGTCCAGATATGATCGGACCTTGGCCCACATACGAAGCCGTCCAAGCAAGGCGACATAGCGCCCCCAAGCGTCGAGGGCTTCGCGTTTTTCGGGTTCGAAGGCGTGTCGCTGATAAACGCCCACGATCCCGGCGCGGCTTCCGCCAATGTGGCCCAGGACGGCCTCGATAACCTCAAGCCGGAAACCCAGCCGTTGCAGTCCTGTCGCCACGGTGCGGCGAAGGTCATGGATCCGCCAGCCGTTCACGCCCGACGCATTGTCGAGAATGTCCTTAGCGCGGGACCATCCGGAGACGGGCGTCTCCCCGGTCGTTGTGAAGATCAACCCGCCCTTGCCGATCCGGGGCAGGGCGTCCAGCACCTTGCGGGCCTCTGTCGATAACGGCAACTCATGGGGTTCGCCGTTCTTCGTTCTGCCCCCGGCAAGCCGGATGGTGTCGCCGTCGATTTCCGACTGATGCAGGGCGTTGATTTCCTCCCGCCGAGCGCCGGTCAAGATCAGCAGACGGATTGCCGGGCCGAAGGGGTAAGGCGTTGCCCGCGCCGCCCGCCACACCGTGGCCAGTTCATTGTCGGATAGCACGCGGTCGCGGGATTTGACGGAGCCGGGCGGCTTGACGCCAGCCGCCGGACTCGCGTCGATCGTGCCGCGCTCTACGGACCAATTGAACATCTTACGCAGCGCCGCCAAGGTTGCGTTCGCAGCCACGGG
>JAVJPD010000595.1:0-1506 GCA_040216475.1 Rhodospirillales bacterium | reverse complement strand
CGCCGAGGAATTGGAGCACGGCCGCGGTTTCGTCCTGTTGCGGGGCCTGCCGATCGAACGCTATTCCCTCGAGGACGCGCGGACGATCTATTGGGGGCTCGGTTCCTATATCGGCACGGGCGTATCGCAAAATTATAAAGGCCACGTCATCGCCAGCGTCAAGGACATGGGGCGCGATTATAACGACCCGAATGCGCGGGGTTACGTGTCGCGCCATCAACTGGCGCCTCATTGCGATCCCACCGACGTCGTGTCGCTGTTGTGTTACCGCAAACCGCTATCGGGCGGGATCAGCTCCATTGCCAGTTCGATGGCGATCTATAACCGCATTCTGGCGGAACACCCCGAATATCTGGAGGCGCTGTACCGGGGATATTATTATTTCCTGCGCGGCGAGGGCGCGACCGGCAAACCCGACGAGGTGACCCATAACCGCATTCCGGTCTTTAGTTACTTCGATCATCGGCTGAGTTGCCGCTACAACGGCAATATGATTCGGACGGCGCAGACGATTTCCGGTGAAAAAATTCCGCCGGACGTTGTGGAGATTCTCGATTATTTCGAAGACTTGGCGGCGTCGCCGGAATTCCGGCTCGATATGACCCTGGAACTCGGCGACATGCAGTTTCTCTGCAATCACGCGATCATTCATACCCGTTCGGAATTCGTTGACGGCGAGGACGAGGATCACAAGCGCCATCTGCTGCGGTTGTGGCTGAACGCGCACGGGGGGCGCCGGTTGGAGCCGGCGTTCGCGGACCGTTACAATACCGGCCCGCGGGGCGGGTGCGCGATCACCCTGCCGCCGCAAGAACGCCAATATGCGGCCTAATATCCAACTCGGGCGCTAGACGCCCGATGACGTTTCTTCTTTTTGCGAAGTCGATACGAGTCAAGCCGACCGGAGAGAAGAAGCTGATGCTGGTGTCCGGTGCCTTGATCGGGTTTACGAGCAACATTCTCGGCGCGGTCGGCCCGTTGATGGCGCCGTTCTTCATCGCGCTCAACCTGAACAAGAACGAATTCGTGGGTAAGCATTTGCTGGGCAAGGTCAGCGAGGACCTGTTCCGGAAATTGCTGCACGGATTTTTAGCGTTAATTGCCGGCAAATTGCTTATTTGGGACGGTATTTGGCCTCTCCTCGCGATTCATTAGATCGCCGCGCAATGGGATTGCGCCGAATATCGCCGCGCAATGGGATTGCGCCGAAGGCCGCGCGGCCACTATCATGATCCGATAATCCGCCGTTCGGCATATAATCGGCGCAAGAGGCGCAAGACAAGGGGGGGGGATATGGCGACCTGGTCGCAGGAAGTCTACGAGGTTTTCAAGCGTAACGGCGTCGAGGTCGTGACCTACGTGCCCGAAGGGGGCGTCAAGGATTTGCTCGGCTTGTGCGCCGCCGACGGCACCATGGACATGGTGCCGCTGACCAACGAATCGGAAGGGCCGTGTCTGCTCGCCGGCAGTTGGCTCGCCGGTAAGAAGGGCGTTCTGCTGATGCAG
>JAVJPD010000594.1:0-10583 GCA_040216475.1 Rhodospirillales bacterium | reverse complement strand
CCTGGCTACCCGATGCCATGGAAGGCCCGACGCCGGTCTCGGCACTGATCCATGCCGCGACGATGGTGACGGCGGCCGTCTTCATGGTCGCTCGGCTGTCGCCGCTGGTCGGGGTTTCCGATGTTGCGCGCGCGACCGTGACCATCGTCGGCGCCACGACCGCGCTGTTCGCCGCGACCGTCGGCTGCGTGCAGAACGACATCAAGCGGGTGATCGCCTATTCGACCTGTTCGCAGCTCGGCTACATGTTCTTCGCCTGCGGCGTCTCGGCCTATTCCGCCGGCATTTTTCACCTGATGACCCACGCGTTCTTCAAGGCGCTCTTGTTTCTCGGCGCGGGCTCGGTCATTCACGCGATGTCGGACGAGCAGGACATGCGCAAGATGGGCGGCATTTGGCGCATGGTGCCGGTGACGTACACGGTGATGTGGATCGGCTCCCTGGCGCTCGCCGGCGTGTGGCCGTTCGCCGGATTCTATTCCAAGGACATCATCCTCGAAGCCGCCTATGCCGCGGGCACGGGGGTCGGCAAGTACGCGTTCTGGATCGGCATCTTCGCCGCCTTCCTGACGGCGTTCTATTCCTGGCGGCTTTTGTTCATGACCTTCCACGGCACGCCGCGCGCGGACGAACGCGTGATGGCGCACGTGCATGAATCACCGAAGGTCATGCTGATCCCGCTCCTCATCCTGGCGACCGGCGCCTGTTTCGCCGGGTACATCGGCTACGAGGCCTTCGTCGGCCACAAGGCGACATCCTTCTGGCTGACCTCGATTTACGTTTCGCCCACGCATACGGCGCTCGAACAGGCGCATCACGTGCCGCTCTGGGTCAAGCTCGCGCCGCTGGTGGTGGGCGCCGCCGGCATCGCCCTGGCCGTCGTGCTCTACGTGTTGGCCAAGGAGTGGCCCGCGCGCCTGGCCGCGAAGTTCCAGGGCATTTACCGGTTCCTGCTGAACAAATGGTACTTCGACGAGTTGTACGACGCCTTGTTCGTGCGCCCGGCCTTTATCCTCGGGCGCGGTTTGTGGAAGACCGGCGACGGCGCCGTGATCGACGGCGTCGGCCCCGACGGCGTCGCCGCGGCGACCCGCAACATCGCGCGCCGCATCGCCGGGCTGCAAAGCGGTTTTCTCTACCACTATGCGTTCGCCATGCTGATCGGCGTCGTGGCGTTGATTACCTATTACATCTTCACGTTGGCGGGGTAGGGATATGGCCGAGTTTCCCATTCTCTCGCTGATTACCTTCCTGCCGCTGGTCGGGGCGCTGTTCATCCTGACCATTCGCGGCGAGGAGGAGATCGTCAACCGCAACACCCGCAACGTGGCGCTGTGGACGTCCCTGATCACGTTCCTGCTGTCGCTGATCATTTGGTTCCAGTTCGACCGCTCGACGGCGGCGTTTCAGTTCGAGGAACGCGTCGATTGGATGGTCGGTTTCAATATCTCCTATCACATGGGTCTCGACGGCATTTCGATGCCATTCGTGCTGCTGACCACGCTGCTGACGCCGATTTGCGTTCTGGCGAGCTGGGAATCGATCACGGCCCGGGTGAAGGAATACATGATCGCCTTCCTGGTCATGGAGACCATGATGGTGGGCATGTTCTCCGCGCTCGATCTGGTGATTTTCTACATTTTCTTCGAGGGCGTTCTGATCCCGATGTTCCTGGTGATCGGCGTCTGGGGCGGGCCGCGCCGGGTGTATGCTTCGTTCAAGTTCTTCCTTTATACGCTGCTCGGCTCGGTGCTGATGCTGCTGGCGATCCTGGCGATGTACTTCAAGGCGGGCACCGCCGACATTCCGACGCTGATGAAATTCGTGTTTCCCGCCGGCATGCAGACCTGGCTGTGGCTGGCGTTCTTTGCGTCCTTCGCGGTCAAGGTGCCGATGTGGCCGGTGCATACGTGGCTGCCGGACGCGCACGTCGAAGCGCCGACGGCGGGCTCGGTCATCCTTGCGGGCGTGCTGCTGAAGTTCGGCGGCTACGGTTTCCTGCGTTTCTCGCTGCCGATGTTTCCGCAGGCGACGATCGAGTTCGCACCGCTGATCTTCACCCTGAGCGTCGTCGCGGTGATCTACACGTCCTTGGTGGCGCTCGCCCAGGAGGACATGAAGAAGCTGATCGCCTATTCGTCGGTCGCCCACATGGGTTTCGTGACCGTCGGCATCTTCACCCTGAACGTGCAGGGGATCGAAGGCGGCATCTACCAGATGCTGAGCCACGGCGTCGTCTCGGCCGCCTTGTTCCTCGTCGTCGGCGTCGTTTACGACCGCATGCATTCGCGCGAGATCGCCGTTTACGGGGGCTTGGCGCACCGCATGCCGGTATACGCGCTCGCCTTTATGATTTTTATGCTGGCTTCGGTCGGCTTGCCGGGTACCGGCGGGTTCGTGGGCGAGGTTCTGGTGCTGGTCGGCATCTTCCAGGTCAATGCCTGGGTCTGCGCCCTGATCGCCACCGGCGTGATCCTGGGCGCGGCCTATATGCTGTATCTCTACCGCCGGGTGATCTTCGGAGAGTTGACCAAGGAGTCGCTCAAGAAAATCCTGGACATGAGCCCGCGCGAGATCGCCGTGTTCGCGCCCCTGGTCATCTTGGTTTTTTGGATGGGCATCTACCCGAGCTCGTTCCTCGATGTCATGCACGTCTCGGTCGATAATCTGGTTCAACATATGAAGGCCGCGCAGCAGGCGGCCGGCGATGTCGCGATCGCCGGACGGTAACGGGGGAAACAGGATGTCTGCAGCGAATATTCCCAATCTGGCGCCGGTCATTCCCGAGCTGTTCCTGGTGGGCGTCACGCTCGCCTTGCTGATGCTCGGCGTGTTCCAGAAAGTGTCGGGAAACGAGGCGGAGGCCGAGCAGAAGATTTCGCGCATGATCTCGAACCTCGGCGTGATCACGGTGATTCTGACGCTCATTCTTTTGTGGCCCGTGTCGGGCGGACGCATGGTCGTGTTCAACGACCTGTTCGTGACGGATTCCTTCGCGACCTTCTTCAAGGTCCTGGTCTTGATCGCTTCCGGCGTCACGCTCGTCATGGCGCAGGGCTATCTCGAACGCCACGGCATCGCGCGTTTCGAATTCACGGTGCTGGTCCTGTTCGCCAGCGTCGGCATGATGATGATGATCTCGGCGAACGATCTGATTTCCTTGTATCTGGGCCTCGAATTGCAAAGCCTGTCGCTTTATATTCTGGCGGCGTTCCAGAAAGAGGACGGCCGCTCGACCGAGGCGGGCCTCAAGTATTTCGTGCTCGGCGCCCTGGCTTCGGGCATGCTGCTTTACGGCAGTTCCCTGGTCTACGGTTTCGCCGGCACGACCAACTTCACGCAATTAGGCCAGATCTTCGAAGGCCTGAAAGGGCAGACGCCGAGCGTCGGGCTGATCTTCGGATTGGTGTTCATTCTCGCGGGCCTCGCCTTCAAGGTCTCCGCCGTGCCGTTTCATATGTGGGCGCCGGACGTTTACGAGGGATCGCCGACGCCGGTGACCGCGTTCTTCGCCGCCGGGCCGAAAATGGCGGCGATCGCCTTGTTCCTGCGCACCATGATCGGCCCGTTTGGCGACCTGCTCGCGCAATGGCAGCAGATCATTATCTTCATTTCCGTCGCCTCGATGGTTTTGGGCGCCTTCGCCGCGATCAACCAGCGCAACATCAAACGCATGATGGCCTACAGCTCCATCGGTCACGTGGGATACGCCCTGATCGGCCTCGCGGTCGGCAACGAAATCGGGGTTCGGGGCGTGCTGATCTACATGGCGATCTATCTGGTCATGAGTCTCGGCACGTTCGCCTGCATCCTCTGCATGCGCCACAGCCACCGCATGGTCGAGAACATCGACGATCTGGCCGGGTTGTCTAAAACCCATCCGATGCTGGCGCTGGCGTTCGCGGTGTTCATGTTTTCGATGGCCGGCATCCCGCCGCTCGCCGGGTTCTTCGGTAAGCTTTACATCTTCCTCGCGGCGATCGAGGCGCAGCTTTATGCCCTCGCCATCATCGGCGTTCTCAGCAGCGTCGTCGGCGCGTTTTATTACTTGCGTATCATCAAGGTGATGTATTTCGACGACGTCAAGGAAACCCTCGACCGGCCGGTGAGTACCGAAATCCGCTGGATTCTGTTCGGCACGGGCATTTTCATCATGTTCTTTTTCGTCTTTCCGGGGCCCTTGCTGTCGGGGGCGCAATTGGCCGCGAAGGCTTTGTTTGCGGGATGACGGCCGCACGGCACGGTGCCGGTGACTTTAGCGTTCATGCATACGGCGAACTGGATAGCACCAACGAGGAAATGAAGCGCCTGGCCGCGGCGGGCAAGGCCGGGCACGGCTCTGTCGTTCGGGCGGACGTGCAGACGGCGGGCCGGGGGCGGCGCGGACGGGTCTGGGTGTCGAAGCCGGGCAATCTGTATTGTTCCTTCCTGTTGCTGCCGCGCCGTTCGTTAAACCAAAGCGCGCAGCTTAGTTTCGTGATGGCCGTGGCCGTGGCCGACGCGCTCGAAAAGATCACGGGCGGCGATCGCGCCGTCACCGGCAAATGGCCGAACGACGTTTTGCTGCGGGGGCGCAAGATCGCCGGTATCCTGCTCGAAACGGTTTCCGTAAACCCGGAAGGCGAGGAGAGCGAGGGCATCGTTGCCGGGCTCGGCGTCAACATCGCCCATTATCCGGAGGACACGGCGTATCCGGCGACAAGCCTCGAGGCGTGCGGTATCGAGGGGCAAACGCCGGAAACGGTCTTGCGTGGCGTGTGCGCCGCGTTCGCGCCGTTGTACGGTTCCTGGCTCGGCGACGGCTTCGAGCCGGTGCGCGCGGCCTGGCTCGAGCGGGCCGCCGGGCTCGGGGAAACGATCCGGGTGCGCTTCGGAGAAGAGGATCTGAGCGGTGTTTTCGAAGGATTGGACGGTTCCGGCGCCTTGCTGTTGCTCGAGGATGACGGAAACCGTCGACAGATCACGGCGGGTGATGTTTATTTCGCCGATACGGCACTACAAAGGGCCTCCTGACCGACATGTTGCTCGCGATCGACTCCGGTAACACCAATATCGTTTTCGCCATTTTCGACGATAAGGGCGAGAAGCGCGGGGAGTGGCGCGCCTCAACGAATCCGAACCGCACGTCGGACGAGTTCAGCGTTTGGCTGGCGCAGCTGATGGAGCACAGCGGCCTGTCGATCAAGGACATCACCGCCGCCATCATCGCGACGGTGGTGCCGGCGACGCTGTTCAGCCTGAAGACGCTTTGCCAGCGTTATTTCAATTGCGAGCCGCTGGTGATCGGCGAGAATAACGTCGATCTCGGCATCGACATTCGCGTCGACAATCCCCGCGAAGTGGGCTCCGACCGCTTGGTGAACACGGTCGCCGCGTTCGAAACCTACGGCGGCCCGTTGATCGTGGTGGATTTCGGCACGGCGACCACGTTCGACGTGGTGGATACCGACGGCGGATACTTCGGCGGCATCATCGCGCCGGGCATCAATCTCTCCCTCGAAGCTTTGCACCAGGCGGCGGCGCAGTTGCCCCGCGTCGCCATCGGCCGGCCCGAATCCGTGATCGCCAAGAGCACGGTGCCGGCGATGAAATCCGGCATTTTCTGGGGTTACGTCAGCATGATCGAGGGCCTCGTCAGCCGCATTCGCAAGGAATTCGGCCAGCCGATGGACGTGGTGGCGACCGGCGGCCTGGCGTCGCTGTTTACCAATTCGACCGAATGCATTTCCAAGGCCGATCCGGACCTGACGCTTCGCGGGCTCTATATCGTTTACCGGCGTAACAGCCGATGACCGGCACGCGGATGGGCCGGCGCGTAACCAAGAAAGATTCCGAAGAACTTGTGTTTCTGCCCCTCGGCGGCGCCGGCGAGATCGGCATGAACCTCAACCTCTACGGCTACGCTCCGCCCGACAAGCACCGCTGGCTCATGGTCGATCGCGGGGTGACGTTCGGCGACGGTTTTCCGCCCGGCGCCGACGTGATCATGCCCGATCCCACGTTCATCGAGAAACGCCGCGACCGATTGGACGGGCTGATCCTGACCCATGCGCACGAGGATCATCTCGGCGCGGTGCCGTACCTGTGGGAGCGCCTGCAATGCCCAGTCTACGCGACGCCGTTCACGGTCTCGCTTTTGAAACGCAAACTTCAGGAAGTCGGCCTGCTGAATAAGGTGCCGATTCATCAGGTCGATTTGAGCAGCCGTTTCACGGTCGGCGCGTTCGATCTGGAATTGATCACGCTGACCCATTCCATTCCCGAACCCAACGCCATCGCGATACGCAGCCCGCTCGGCACCGTGATGCATACCGGCGATTGGAAACTCGATCCGGGGCCGGTGGTCGGCGACACGGCGGACGAGAAGCGGCTCAAGAGCGTCGGCGACGAGGGGGTGCTGGCGATCGTCTGCGATTCGACGAACGTGTTTCAGCCCGGCACCTCGGGATCGGAAGCCGATCTTCAAGAGAGCTTGAATGCGCTGATCGGCAAATGCAAAAAACGCGTGCTGGTCACGTGTTTCGCTTCGAACGTGGCGCGGCTCGAAACCATTGCCAAGGCGGCGCGGGCGAACGGGCGCGACGTGGTGCTGGCGGGGCGGTCGCTGCGGCGCATCGTCGAGGCCGCGCGCGAGAACGGCTATTTGCGCGACGTGCCGGCGTTTCTCGACGAGGACGATGCCGGATATCTGCCCGAGGACAAATGCCTGATCATCTGCACCGGCAGCCAGGGAGAGCCGCGTGCCGCGTTGTGGCGCATCGCGACGGGCGATCACCCGCGCATCCATATCGAGGCGGGCGATACCGTGATCTTTTCTTCGAAGATCATTCCCGGCAACGAAATCCCCATCGGCCGGGTCCATAACGAGCTGGCGCATCGGGGCATCGAACTCATCACCGAACAGGATGCCTTCGTGCACGTATCGGGGCACCCGAACCGCGACGAACTGGTGCGGATGTACCAGCATATCCGCCCCCGGATCGCCGTGCCGGTACATGGCGAAATCCGCCATCTGCACGAGCACGCGGCGTTGGCCCGGGCGTGTCAGGTTGCCGAGACCCACGTCACGGCGAACGGCACCATGGTGCGCCTGGCGCCCGGTCCTTCGGAAATCATCGAGCATGTTCCGGCGGGCCGCTGCCTGCTCGAGGGCAACCGGGTCGTGCCGATGGACGGCAATCTGATGCGTTCGCGCCAGCGGTCCCTCTACAACGGCGCGGTCACGGTCGGCATCGCGGTGAACGCCAACGGCAAGCTGGTTTCGGAACCGCAAATCACGACGCTCGGGCTGCTCGATGACGATGAAGGGGATATCGAGGCGCAAATTAAGGAGATCTCGGCCGCCGCCGTCAAGCGGCTGCCCCTGAAGGAGCGGCGCCGGGACGAAGCGGTTACCGAGGCGGTGCGGATCGCCGTTCGACGGGCGTTCCGGGAAATGCTAAACAAGAAGCCGGTCACTTCGGTGCATGTGTTTCGTATCGATCAAGCGTGAAGGCGATGAAGCTCGACAGGCTTAATCATGTGGCGATCGCGGTGCCCGATCTGGCGGCGGCACAGACGTTGTACCGGGACCGATTGGGGGCCGAGGTCTCGGATTTCGTCGATCTGCCCGAACAGGGCGTGAGAACGGTGTTCGTGAAGCTCGGCAACGCGAACGTCGAATTGCTGGCGCCCTTGGGCGAGGGGTCGCCGATCGCGAATTTTCTCGAACGTCATCCCGGCGGCGGCATTCATCATGTCTGTTACGAGGTTGACGACATCGGGGCCGCCTGCGAGGACTTGACGAAACAGGGGATGCGCATTCTGGGCGACGGCAAGCCGAAAATCGGCATGCACGGCAAGCCCATCGTGTTTTTGCATCCCAAGGATTTTCACGGCACGTTGATAGAACTGGAACAGGCGTAACGGTCATGAGTTTAGCGGGAGGAATCGCGGTTTACGTCATCATGTGGTGGCTGGTGTTCTTTATGATCCTGCCGATCGGTTCGCGCGCGGTGCTGGAAGCCGAGGACGTCGCCAAGGGGCAGGACGCGGGCGCGCCGAAAAATCCCCGAATCTTGTTCAAAATGGCCATCGCGACGTTGGTGTCGGCGGTCGTGTTCGGCCTTTTCTATTGGCTGGTCAGCGCCGGGTACCTGTCGCTCAGCCCGTCGCCTTGATAATGCCGTGGTTTGCCGATGAGTTGGTATTGCGACGTCGCGCCGGGCCATCCGTTTCACGGCCCTTATCACGATAAAGAGTACGGTTTTCCGCTCAAGGACGAGACGGCGCTGTTCGAGCGTCAATCGTTGGAGATCTTTCAGGCGGGTTTGTCCTGGCTGCTGGTATTGAAAAAACGCCCGGCCATGGTCGCCGCGTTCGACGGCTTCGAGGTGGATCGGGTCGCGGCGTTCAAGGCGCGGGAGATCAACCGTCTGCTGAAGGACGAGGGCATCATCCGCAATCGGCTCAAGGTTGAATCGATCATCGAGAACGCCAAGCGGGTCCGGGATTTGCGCGACAGCCACGGCGGCTTCGCCAAGTGGATCGCGGCGCAGCATCCCTTGCCGAAAAGCGAATGGGTCAAGGTGTTCCGTAAAACCTTCAAGTTTATGGGCGGCGAAATCGTCGGCGAGTTTCTGATGAGCATCGGCTACCTGCCGGACGCGCATCACGAGTCATGTCCGGTGTTCGGAAAGATCGCCAAGAAAAATCCGCCGTGGATGCGGGTCGATGCGCGAGTTTATCGGGAATCGGATAAGTAGGGGCATGACGAACGTTCTGGTCATCGGCGGCGCGGGATACGTCGGCAGCCATGCCTGCAAGGCGCTGGCGGGTGCCGGTTATACGCCGGTCACGTTCGACGATCTTTCGACCGGTCACGATTGGGCCGTGCGCTGGGGGCCGTTCGAGAAGGGCAGTATCCTCGAGCCGTCCGCGCTCGATGCGGCGATGAAAAAGCACGATCCCGCCGCGGTGCTGCATTTCGCCTCGCGCATTTCGGTCGGCGAATCGGTCGAAAAGCCCGAGGAATATTACGAGATCAACGTCGCCGGCTCGGTGAACGTTCTGGAGGCCATGCGCCGGCACGGCTGTAGCACGTTCGTGTTTTCGAGCAGCGCCGCCGTCTATGCAGGCAACGATTTTAACATCATTCCGGAAACGGCGCCGCTGGCGCCGGGCAACCCCTACGGCCACACCAAGCAAGTCGTTGAGCAGGTGTTGAAGGAATTCAACGCCGCGCACGGTTTCCGGGCGATGGCGCTGCGCTATTTCAACGCCGCCGGGGCGGACCCGGCGGGTGACATCGGCGAGGATCACGAGCCGGAAACCCACCTGATTCCGTTGGCGATCAAATCCGCGCTCGGCCTTGAGCCGGGCTTGAGTATTTTCGGCGGCGATTATCCGACCGAGGACGGCACCTGCGTGCGCGATTACGTTCACGTCGAGGATTTGGCCCGCGCCCATGTTCTGGCCATGGAGTGTTTGCGCGCAAACGGCGGCATCGATTTCATCAACCTCGGCGGCGGGCAGGGGCGAACGGTGCGCCAGGTCGTCGACACCGTGCAGGCGGTTTCGGGACGCGACTTTCCGGTCACGGTGACGGCGCGGCGCGCGGGCGACGCGGTGCGGCTGGTGGCCGATATTGCGCGTGCCGAGGAGGTTCTCGGCTGGCACCCGGAGAAAAGCGATTTGAAGACCGTCGTCGAAACCGCTTGGGCCTGGCATGCCAAGCACCACGGCAAAAAATAATTTTCGAAATTTCAGCGTGATTTTTTAAGCGGGTTTAAGCCGGCGCCGTGCCGATGACCACCGAACGATGCATCACGCGCCGGTATTTGCTCATATCGTAATTGCTGAGCACCCGGTGTAACAGGCTTCGGTTGTCCCACACCACGAGATCGCCGAGTTGCCACGTGTGGGCATAGACGAAGCGGCGCTGGGTCGCGTGGTCATAAAGCCGTTTCAGCAGGGCCACGCCTTCGTCGCGGTCCATGCCTTCGATGCAATCGGTGTGAATGCCGATATACAGCGATTTGCGCCCCGAATCGGGATGGGTGCGGACGAGGGGATGAACCACCGGCGGGCGCAGCTTCTTCTCCTCTTCCGTCGCCGGTTTGCTGCCGGTATTGCGCCGGTTCGCTTCCCAGCTATGGATCGCGCGCAAGCCCTCGATCCGCTTTTTCATGTCGTCGTCCAGCGTTTCATAGGCGAGATGCATATTGGCGAATTCCGTGGCGCCGCCTTCGGGCGGCAACTCGCGCGCGTGCAGGAAGGTCGCGAAGGACGGGATCGCGTGATAGGATTTGTCGGTATGCCAGTGAAAGCTGCCGTAGGTACGCTTGATCGGATTTCCCGCCTCATCGACATTGGCGATCACGTGCACCTGCGGGGTGTCGTGGCCCTGGGCGTCGTGAAAGATGTGGCGTTCGGGGGTGCCGAACCGCATGGTCATCGCCATTTGCCGCTCGCCGCTCAAATCCTGGTCGCGGAATGCCAGCACGTGGTGTTCGACCAGGGCCGCGAGTATGGCATCGCGGATATCGTCGCCGAAGGGCCGCGACAGGTCGAGCCCGCGTATTTCGGCGCCGGCCGCCTCGCCG
>JAVJPD010000593.1:0-2208 GCA_040216475.1 Rhodospirillales bacterium | reverse complement strand
GCGTTTATGAACTTGCGGCTAGTTTGGGGTTAAAGCCCCGGAAGTATACCTACGATGCAAACCATGGCGGCTTCTGGCAAATTGCCTTTCAGGCCTATCAAGCCATTAACCCGTTTCGTCTCCGCCGTAAGGCAATACGGGCTAAGCCGGGGGCACGATTAAATCCTCGGCACTACATAGTAGCTTGCCGCCCCGTTGCATCGATGCCGGTACGGTGCATCCAGGTCGAAAGGCCGGACGGCTTGTATTTGACCGGACGGCATATGGCGGCGACGCATAATTCAACCATCATCACCTTCGGGCTCACGATTCAGGACATTCTGGCGAGCCACGGCGAGGACCCGTTGATCGAAACCGAAGCGCTGTTCGGGCTGTTCAGCCACACCCGCCCCATCGCGAAAGGCTTCCTGCGCCAGATCAAACGCGAGTTCGAAACCAACGAATTCCTGAAAGAGCTGTTTCCCGACGTGCTGTGGGCCGAGCCGAAGCGCGAGGCGCCGAAGTGGTCGGAGGATGAAGGTCTGATCGTCAAGCGCCGGAGCAACCCGAAGGAATCGACGGTAGAGGCCTGGGGGCTGGTCGACGGCCAGCCGACCTCGCGGCACTTCAACCGGCTTGTGTACGACGACGTGGTCACGCGCGATTGCGTCACCACGCCCGAGATGATCAAAAAGGTGACGGATGCCTGGGGGTTGTCCCTCAACCTCGGGGTCGAGGGCGGCGTCAAGCGCCTGATCGGCACGCGCTATCACTACAACGACACCTATAAAGCCATCATCGAGCGGGGTGCGGCGATCCCGCGTCTTTATCCGGCGACCGAGGACGGCACGATCGACGGCGTGCCGGTGCTGGTGCGCCCGGAAACGCTTTCGGAGAAACGCCGGGCCATGGGCCCCTATATTTTCGGATGCCAAATGCTGCTGAATCCCAAAGCCGAGGACGCCCAAGCCTTTCATGAGAGCTGGCTCGCTTATTGGCCGGCACGTCATGCCAAGGGCCTCAACCTCTACATCCTGGTCGATCCGGCGGCGAAGAAGACGAAAAACAGCGATTACACCTTCATGGCCGTTGTGGGCTTGGGCGCGGACGGTGTCTATCGCGTCGTTACCATGATCCGCGACCGGTTGAACCTGACCGAACGGGCCGACGCGCTGTTCGCGCTGCATCGGGAATACCGGCCGTTGAGCGTCGGGTATGAGGAGTACGGCCTGCAGGCGGACATCGAGCACATGAAGGACCGTATGAACCGCGAGAATTATAAATTCTCCATCAAGGCGCTCGGCGGGCGCCTGAAGAAAGAGGACCGCATCCGGCGCCTGGTGCCATTGTTCGAGCAAACTCGGCTGCTGCTGCCCGAGACCTGCCCGCGCGCCACCCGGGAAGGAGTGCGCGAGGACCTCACCAAGATCTTCGTGAACGAGGAATATCTCGCCTTTCCCGTCGGCGCGCACGACGACATGCTCGACGGCCTGTCGCGCATCACCGACCCCGCGTTTCCGATGGCCCCCCCGCGCGACAAGCGCGCGCAAACGCAAACCGAGCGCGCCGCCGGCGCCTACGATCCGCATCGGTGGTGAGAACGGTTAAACTCAGATAATGGAGATCAACAATGGGAAGTGAATTCATAACGAAACCGCCGGCACAAAAACCGCCGCCGCCGCCGCCTCATCCTGCTTCAGCACTGGAATTCAAACAACCGGTGGAACCAATCGGGTTGCCGAAAGTCGATCCCGAGTACCTGCGCCGGTTCGAGGCGAAGAAAAGGGAACTCAGCGGTAAACCCGAGCGGCAGTTGATCGACTTGCTGGAGGCGCAGAATGTCGTCGATCCCGAGAGGATCGCGCGGCAAGGGACAGGCGTCGTTGCCGAGATGCTGGTTACGTACGAGATGATCGACGAGCAGACAAAGAAACGCATGCTGGAGAAGGGATCGGGATTGGATCTTCCGCCCGATGAAATCACTAAAAGAGAGCACGATAAAATTAAAAAACGAATCAAAGACGAGCAAAATCTTAAAACGGCACGGGAAAGGAATACCAGAAGCGGTCGTGGAGGGCCTGTCGGCTTTATGCGTGGAAATTCGGGAGGGCCATATATCATTCCAAAACCGGGACTATTCCCTCGCGATACGTTAAAATAAGGGTATGGCTGGTTCGGGCAAGATAATCGTAATAGGCATCGTTGCTTTATTTCTGCTTGTCCTCGGCG
>JAVJPD010000592.1:0-1642 GCA_040216475.1 Rhodospirillales bacterium | reverse complement strand
CAAGGCCGGTACCGACCAACTGCGCGCGGACTTGATTCGCATCATCAACAATCACATCAAGCCCGCCAAGGTCGAAGGCATCATTTTCAAGGAATTTATTCTGCAATAGAGCCGATCATGGTTTATTGGAACCAAATGGTGTTTTCGATAAAACATGATCCGATCTAGGGCGGATTCCCATGATTGATCCGGCCCGGGGCGACTCGCCTGAAGTTACCCCCCTTTTCATCGCCGGGCGTTAACCCAATATTCGTATTTCCCGCGCTTTGCTGACGGGAAAACGAACGTGATTATTCAATTCCCGGAGAGTAACGCCGTTGATCGCCTCAGGGATCGAGCAGCGTCATATCCTCTTACTGGACGATGACGCCGAAGAACGAAAAAGCCTTAAACACGGACTGAAAAGTTTAGGGCTGACCGATATCAGCGAGGCCGACGACCCGATCGCGGCGCTGGAGATTATGCGCGCCCGCCCGGTCGATCTGCTGATCTGCGAACACTACATCCCGTTCGTCTGGTTCCTGCGCACCAACGTCAAGCGCCCGGCGGCCTATACCCCGATCCTGATGTTGAGCCGCCAGCACCGGCGCGAGGATATCCGCGAAGCCGTCGATTGCGGCGTCAACCGTTTCCTCGCCAAGCCGATCGCCCCCGAAGAGCTGCTCGAACACATCCGCCAGGTGTTCGAGGACCCCGAAGCGTTCGTCGAATCGGCGGGCTATATCGGACCCGACCGCCGCCGGCGCGGCAACGTTTCCGGCCGCCGATCGAAAGCGACACGAAGGATGGAGGAACCGGCGCTGGACACGATGCTGACCCCGGAAGAGATCGCCGCCCTCCTTGAGCGATAAGAACAATAAACGTTAGTCGTCGTCCCGCTTTGCCTGTTGCGCGGCTTCGGTGTCCTCGTTCATCCAGCGGATGACCTTGTGGCGCAACACCGGCAGATCGAGCATGATCAACATCACCCCGACCGGAATCATCCAAAAGCCGAGGATCGGCAGAAAGCCGAAGCAACCGCCGATGAAAAGCAACACGCCGGCGATGCTGCGCACACCCGGCGGCAGATGATCGTGCGACCAACGGGTCATCTTGCGCGCGACGATCTCGATCTCACGGCGCAATGCTTTCGTGTCGATGTTAAACAAAGCCATTCAATAAACCTGCCGTTCGCGGCCGAAGCGATTACTTCTTCTTGGCGTCCGATTTGTCCGCGTCGTCGCGCGTCTTGCCCGCAAGCGCCGCCGCCATGAACTCGTCGAGATCGCCGTCCAGCACCGCTTGGGTATTGCTCGTTTCGACACCGGTCCGCAGATCCTTGACCATCTGATAGGGCTGCAGAACATAGGATCGAATTTGATGCCCCCAGCCGATATCGGACTTGGCATCGTGCTCGGCCTGCGTCTCCTCGGTGCGCCTTTGCAGTTCGAGTTCGTAAAGACGGGCGCGCAACATGGACCACGCCGACGCGCGGTTCTTGTGTTGCGAGCGTTCGTTCTGGCACTGCACGACGATTCCCGTCGGCTGGTGCGTCAAGCGCACGGCGCTGTCGGTGGTGTTGACGTGCTGCCCGCCCGCACCGGAAGAACGGTACGTGTCGACGCGCACGTCGTTTTCGTTGATGTCGATATCGATGTTTTCG
>JAVJPD010000591.1:0-1345 GCA_040216475.1 Rhodospirillales bacterium | reverse complement strand
CCCTGCGCCTGATCGCCGCGGATGCCGGCCAACCGGTTCACGGCTTCGACAGCTTCGAGGGGCTGCCCGAGGATTGGTACAGCGAGAAGAAAGGCAGCTACACGACCTTCGGCGAATTGCCCGACATGCCCGACTCCATCACGCTTCATGCCGGCTGGTTCAAGGATACCCTGCCCGAATATACCGCCGAATTCGACGAGCCCGTCCGTTTTCTGCATGTGGACTGCGATCTGTACGCGTCCACCGTGACGGTGTTCGATCATCTCGCGCCGCGTATCCGGCCCGGCACCGTAATCGTATTCGACGAATACCTGGTCAACCCGAGCTGGCGCGACGACGAATTCAAGGCCTTTCAGGAAGCGGCCGCGAAAAACGATTGGGAATACGAATACATCGCGTTCAGCCTGTTCGCCAAGCAGGCGGGCGTTCGCATCACCAAAACCTGACGCTGAAACCCGGCGGCCGCGCGCCGCTATCATCAAGGGCCTTCGATGAGCCGTCCGACCGGAATCTTTTCGACGACACGCAATTACAACCCGGGCGACGAGTTCATCCTGTTCGGCATCGAGAACCTGCTCGAAGACATCATCGGGCCGTTCAATACGGTCTTCTACAACCGCAACCCGGCGATTCAGAACTTCCGCCTGACGTTCGACAAGGACGCCACCGTCGGCACGCAAACGGCGAACTGGTACCGGACCCTGAGCGATCATTTCAGCGAACGGGAAAACGCCTGGGCGCCGGAGCTCGGCCTCGATTTCGCCGATTTCGCGGTGTTCGCGGGCACCCCCGAATGGGTCGGGCGCATGGTCGAGCCGTTGACCACCGCCCTGCAAGCCTTCGACGGGCCGATCCTCTATCTCGGCCTCGGCTCGGTCGCGCTGATGGAGGACTGCGGCTTCGGCGATCTCTTGGCGGCGGATCAAGCCGTGCTCAGGAAAGCGGACGTGATCACCGTGCGCGATTCCCCGGCCGCCGCGTTCCTCGCTCCCGTGACGCCGCATCTGCTGGCATGCCCCTCGTTGTTCGCCGCCGCCGGCACACCGCGCGCGAACAAACGCAAACTCGCCGTTTCCCTGCAAGGCACCGCGGCGACGAACACGCAGCGCATCGAACCAATGGTGCGCGATTACACGATCGAGATCTTGAACCGTCTGAAAACGGCATACGACTGCACGGTGATCGCCCATTACGTCGACGAGCTGCCGGAGTTCGCCGCCTGCCTGCCGAAGGATGTCGACGTCATCTATCACGCCGACGCCGCCGATTACGCGAAGACATACGATGCGTTCGATCTGGTGATAACCACGCGGGTCCACGGCGCCGGCCTCGCCGCCGCTCTTGG
>JAVJPD010000590.1:0-10157 GCA_040216475.1 Rhodospirillales bacterium | reverse complement strand
AGATCGGCGCCGAGATCGAACAGATCGTTTTGAATACGCGCCAGCATGCCGGCGATTTCACCGTCCGCGACCGTACAGGCAAGGCCGATCGCCGCGCTCGCTTCATCGGCGGTACCGTAGGCGGCGACGCGCAGATCGTGCTTGGCCAGGCGGGTGCCGTCGCCGAGCGAGGTCTCGCCCCGATCGCCGCCGCGGGTGTAAATACGAGTCAATTTCACCATGATGCGGCCGTCTTCATTTCATCGACAGGAGCATCACCGCGCCGAACAGCAGCACGGCGAGCAGTTGCAGGATCACGCGCCAGCGCATCAGTTTGTTGCCGTAACGCCGGTTGAACTCGCCGCCGACGGCCATCGAAATGACGCCCGCGAGGAGCACGAACACCACCGCCGCCATCGCGGCAATGGCCAGGCCCATCAGGATCGGATTCGTTTCAGCCATGGGCCCAGCCATAGCATGAAAGGCGGGGGCTGGCCATGCGGCGGTCTTTCGGTGCGGGCGCGGGGTTAATTACGCCCTTGGAGGAGGCCGCGGGCGATGACATGCGCCTGGATTTCGGCGGTGCCCTCGAAGATGTTCAGAATCCGCGCATCGCACAGAATCCGCGAAACCGGGGTTTCGAGGGCGTAGCCCATGCCGCCGTGAATCTGCACCGCCGAATCCGCGTTGGTCCAGGCAATGCGGGCGGCCAGCAGTTTCGCCATGCCGGCCTCGACGTCGCAGCGTTTGGCGGAATCCTTTTCCCGCGCGGCGAAGTACGCGAGCTGGCGCGCGATCATGGTCTCGGCGGCCATGCCGGCGAGCTTGCCGGCAACGCGCGGAAAGGCGGCGATGGGCTTGCCGAACTGGAGGCGGTCGCACGCATATCCGAATCCGTGATCGAGCGCGCTTTGGGCGACGCCGACGGCGCGTGCCGCGGTTTGGATGCGCGCCGTCTCGAATGTCGCCATCAGTTGCTTGAAACCTTCGCCCTCCCTGCCGCCGAGCAGAGAGTCGCCCGTAACGGCGAAACCGTCGAACGCGATCTCGTATTCCTTCATGCCGCGATAGCCGAGCACCTCGATTTCATGCCCGCTGAGCCCGGCGGCGGGGAACGGATCGTCGACGGTGCCCGGCGGCTTTTCCGCGAGAAACATGCCGAGGCCCTTGTAGCCGTCCTCGGCCTTGCCGGTGCGCGCGAGCAGCGTCATCAGATCGGCGCGCGCGCCGTGCGTGATCCAGGTCTTGTTGCCGGTGATGCGGTACGTACCGTTTTCTTTCACGGCACGGGTCTTGAGACTGGCGAGGTCGGAGCCGATGTCGGGCTCGGTAAAGACGGCCGTGGGGATGATCGTGCCGTTTGCGATCTTGGCGAGATACTTTTCCTTCTGCGCCTCGGTGCCGTGCGCCAGGATCAACTCGGCGGCGATTTCCGACCGGGTGGCGATGGAGCCGACGGCGAGCGAGCCGCGCGACAGCTCCTCGGTCACGACGCACATGGCGATCTTGCCCATCCCCAGCCCGCCGTGGGATTCGGGCAGGGTCAGGCCGAACACGCCGAGGTCCGCCATCTCCCGGATAATCTCGAACGGGATCAAGTCATTGTTCAGGTGCCAGCCTTGCGCGCGCGGGGCGATTTTATCGTTCACGAAGCGCCTGAACTGTTCGCGCGCCATCTCGATCGAGCCGTCGCCGATGCCGAAGGCGCCGAAGGTTTGGCCGTTCGCGTCCCGGATCGCTTCGACGAGGCGCCGGCGCGCATCCGGCGTGTTGCCGGACGCGATCAGGAACCGCACGGCCGGCGTTTGAAAATCGGCGACGTCGCTTTCCGTCAGGCCGAGATCGAAGGGGCGGATGATCTCGGACGGCGAAATGGGCAGGCCGCCGTTCATCTGCGCGGCATATTCACCGAAGCCGATCTGCAAAATCAGATGCTCGATCTCGCCGAACGCGGCGTCGTTCTGCAAGCCGTCCGCCCAGGCGAGCAGTTGGCGCAGGCCGCGCGCATAGGTGGCGTACCAGGCGAGGCCGTGCGCGGCGTCTTGATCGGCTTCAAGTGCCGCCGCGTCGATTCGGCCCCGCGGCGCGACCCTGGCATGAACGCGTTCGCACGCGGTTTCGGCCAATCGTTCAATGGCCGTCAGGGCGTCGCGGCACAGCGCGAGGGCGTCTTGAGCGGATTGTTGCGTCATGGCGCGTCCGGCGCCGTTTTGGCGAGCACGGTTGCAATATTCCCGCACCGCTCGATGGCCATGAGATCGTCGAACAGAGACTCGGCCCGCGGCTCGCTCAAACATTTGCCGGCGCAGTCGATGAATTTGCCGCGCAGGTCGCCCTCGGTGAGCGGCGTCTTAGGCCCGCGCGCGATTTGATGTTCGATGCGCGCACGATGCGATTTTCCGTTTTTAAGGTGAACCGCGACCTCGCCGCCGTACTTGTCGGCCCAGCTCGAGTCGAGATCGGGATGGGCGGCGGCGTGAATGCGGGCCATGATCTCGACGACTCGAGGCTCCTTGACGGCCGCGTCCGTGAAATGCTCGAGCCGCGGCGCGCCGTCGGTCAGAGTGCGGGCCATGGTGTATTGCACGCTGAATTTTCCGTCGAGCCCGCCTTTGGGCTGCGGCCGGTTGGTATGATTGTGACGGCTGGTTTCGCTCAAGGCCTCGATGCGTTCGACGTCGTCCAGTGTGAAACCATGCTCGTCGCGAAGCGCGCGCACCATTTCGATGAACGGATGGGTATGGGCGCCGCACGGATAGAGTTTCAGGCACACGCCGGGATCGAGAATTTCGGGCGGCTCGAACCAGCCTTGCAACGCAAGCTCGGGCCTGACCGTTTTCCCTTCGTTGAAAACCTTGAAGAAGCCTTGCGGGTGTTCGAACGCTTCCCCATTGGCGCTGAAGCCTTGCTTGGCCATGAGGGCGGCGAACACGCCGTTGCGCGCGGCGGCGCCGGCATGGAAGGGCTTGGTCATGGTGCCGAAGTTGGCGCGCAGGCCTGACGACAGCGAGCACGCCAAGGCCAGCGCCGTCGCGGTCCGGCCCGGATCGAGCTTGCAAAGATACGCGCTTGCCGCCGTCGCGCCGAAGGTGCCGAGCGTGCCGGTGCTGTGCCAGCCTTGTTGATGGTGATCGTAAGTGACGGCGCGCCCGAGTTTCGCCGCGGTCTCGAAGCCGATCAGGTAGGCCCGCAGGAGTGTTTCCCCATCGACGCCATATGTTTCGCCGAGCGCCAATGCCGCCGGCAGGACGGCGACGGAAGGGTGCCCCATCATGTTTTCGGTCATGTCGTCGAAATCGAGGGCGTGCGCGGCGGTGCCGTTGATCAGGGCGGCGTCCACGGCCGAGGCGCGCCCGGTCATGCCGATCAGACGCGCCGCGCCGTTGCCGCCCGATCCGGCGACCCGATGCACGATTCGCGCGGTCTCGGTGATCGCGCCGGCGAGCGCGACGCCGACGGTATCGGCGACGGCCATGCGCGCCCAGTGCAGGCAATCGGCGGAGGGGGTTTGGTTGCCGAAGGCGTGGATACGCCCGGCCAGTTCTTTTGCGAACGCCATTCGGTCTGCCTATATACTCTGCCTATATACTATGTCGCGCTTTGAGCGACGGTCCCCGTGTTGATGCCGCGTTGACGTTTTTTGAACGATGCCGGTCATGGGTGATCCTAACGCCGATGGAGAGAAGGCTGAAGCCGATTATGCCGATTCGAAAATATTCCGCCGCCGGGCAAAAACCTGTCGAGCCTATCCGCCAGGGGGCCCATGATGGGTGTTGAGTTCGTCGTTCTCGTATTTTCCCTTTTGATTACCGGGTTGATCGCCGTTTACGCGTTTCGGGTCGGGATCACGCCGATGCCGACGGGCGTCAGGGTGCGGGCGGTCATGCTGGAGCTCATGCAGCCCAACGGGCCGGGCACCATTTACGAACTTGGCTCGGGATGGGGCACGCTGACGGTGCCGATCGCCGAACAATTTCCCGATTGCCGGGTTGTCGGCTACGAGTTGTCGCCGTTGCCGTGGATGGTGAGCCGATTGCTGAAAGCGGTCGCCGGAGCGGCGAATCTATCGTTCCGGCGCGAAGATTTCTTCAAGGCCGATTTAAGCGATGCCTCTTTAATCGTGTGTTATTTGAACGGGCGCACGATGGCGAAGCTGAAGTCGAAACTCGAAGCGGAATTGGAGCCCGGCACCCTGATCGTTTCGCATTTCTTTGCCTTCCGCGAATGGGTGCCCGTCGAGAAACGTACCGTGGGATATCTGTTCCGCAGCCCCGTATACGTGTACAGGATAGAGGCGGCCGATTCCGTTTCGGAGAAGGTCAATTGATCGGCCGGGTCGCCGCCTTGAGCCAGTGCGCGGTCTTCGCGTCGACCAGGGGCGCGATCGTCTTGCGTACACGTTCGTGGTAGGCGTTGAGCCAGTCCTTTTCTTGCCGGCTGAGTAGTTTTGATTCGACGAGGTTGAGATCGATCGGCGCGAGCGTCAGGGTCTCGAACGCGAGCAGATCTTTTTCGCCCGTCGTTTGTTCGACCGGCGTGACGGCAACGAGGTTTTCGATACGAATGCCGTAGGCGCCGGTCTTGTAGTAGCCGGGCTCGTTCGAGATCACCATGCCGGGCTTGAGTGCGACCGTGTTGGGCGCTTTCGAGATGCGCTGCGGGCCTTCGTGTACGTTGAGAAAATGCCCGACGCCGTGGCCGGTGCCGTGATCGTAATCGAGGCCGGCGTCCCACAAGGCGCGGCGCGCCAGGATGTCGAGTTGCGAGCCGGTGGTGCCGCGCGGAAAGCGGGCGGAGCCCAACGCGATATGCCCCTTGAGTACGCGGGTGACGTGCTCGCGCATGGCGGCCGTGGGGTTGCCGATGGCGACGGTGCGGGTGACGTCGGTGGTGCCGTCGAGGTACTGCGCGCCCGAATCCACCAGATAAAGCGAGTCCGTTTTGAGCGGTTTGTTGGTTTTCGCCGTGACCTTGTAATGGACGATGGCGCCGTTGGCTCCCGCGCCCGAGATCGTCGGAAAGCTCAGGCCCCGGAAATGCTCGCCCTCGCGCCGGAAGGCTTCGAGCGTAGCGGCGGCGGATATCTCGGTGACGCCGCCTTTGGGCGCTTCTTTCTCGATCCAGGCGAGGAAGCGGCAAAGCGCCGCGCCGTCGCGCCGGTGCGCCGCGCGCATGCCGTCCAGTTCGATTGCGGTTTTCTCCGCCTTCGGGTCTTGGCACGGATCGGGGCCGGGAGCGATCCGCGCTTTTGCCGCCGTGAGCCGGTCATAAATCCAGGCCGGGGTGGCGTCGAGAGAAACCCGCACGGTTTTTTTTCCGGTGCCGAGTTTATCGAGCGCCGCGCCCATGCTGTCGAGCCCGTGCACGCGGACCTGCTTGCCGAGATGTTTCTCGACCGCCGGGGTTAATTTGCGCGAATCGATAAAGAGATCGAGCGTGGCGTCGGCGTGCAGAACGGCAAAGCATAGAACGAGCGGCGAGTAGGGGACGTCGCCGCCGCGAATGTTCAGCAGCCAGCAGATCGAATCGGGCGCGCTGAGAACGGCGGCGTCGATGCTGTCCCGTTCGAGAGTCTTGGCGACGGCGCGGCGTTTCTCGCGGGACGGTTTGCCGGCGAACCTGGCTTCGTGAACGAAGGCCGGGCTGATGGGGGCCGCCGGCTGGTCGGACCAAACCGCGTCGATGGGGTTGGTCTTGACCGCGACCAAGGCGCCGCCCGCTTTCTCGGAGGCGGCGCGGAAACGATTGACCTGCCCCGGCGTCATCAGCCAGGGATCAAAACCGAGGCGCGCTTTTTTCGGTAGATGGTCCTTGATCCATGCGGCCGGCGGTTCGTCCGATACGTGTTGAAACATATAAAGCCGCCCGTCGCATTGATCGCGGACCTGAAGCGTGTAACGGCCGTCGACAAAAATCGCGGCCTCCTTGGCGAGCACGATCGCGAGCCCGGCGGAGCCCGTAAAGCCGGTCAGCCAGGCCAGCCGTTCGGCACGGGGCGGCAGGTATTCGCCCTGGTGCTCGTCGCTGTGCAGAACGATGAAGCCGTCGAGCTTTTGGCGCGTGAGTTCGGCCCGGAACGCCTTCAGGCGGCCGGCGCTATCTTGGGCGGCGGATGGGGCAATGCTTGTATCCATGAGCAAAGCCTAGATCGGATCATGATTTATCGGAAGCATCATTCGATTCCGATAAATCATGTGAATCCGATCTACGTCAATAATTTAGAGCCGATTCACATGGTTAGTCGGATCGCCGCTAGCGATTCCGACTAACCATGACCGGCTCTAGCGCAATATCCGTCCAAGTTTACCCACAACGGGTCAACTTGGACGGATTTCTTGCGCTGGAATCATAGGATCAGCGCGGTGTAATCCGATCGTTTGGAACTGCTGCGCGATTCCAAGCGATCGGAAGCCGCGCTAGCAGGCGGCCGGGCGTCTGTCAGCGCCCGATCATTTGGGCCTGGCTTTCTGGTAGCCGCGTTCGCCCATGCAGCGTTCGATCAACGCATTGCGGCGCTTGGTCGCCTCGAAAGCCATCATGCGTTCGCGGTAAAGGTCGCGTTGCGAGTCGATAGGCGTGTCGCGCAAGCTCTGCCGATCGATCGCATATTCCTTTTCGGCCTGGATCGTGGCCCAATTGCGGCAATCGGCGAGGTCGTTGAACATTTGCGCCGGCGCGGTGCCTGATTTGACCCATTGGGTATCGGTGGCGCAGGCGGCGAGGAGAAGCAGCATCAGGAAGGCGGTCGCGCGTGTGAATCGAAACGGTGTCATGAGGTGTTAATTAGGTTGCGGCGGCCGGTTTTTCCACCGGTATCGCGGCGGTGTTTTCGAGATCCCGGGCGGAAGCGCGCAAAATGAAGCAAAGCGGGATGACAAAGAACGGCAGGGCGCCGATGATGGCCATGGTGGTTTTGATGCCGGCCCAGTCGCCGATCAGGCCGAACCCGAGCGGGGCGATGATGCCGGCGGCGCTGCCGAGGGTATAAAACAGCCCGAACGCCCGGCCTTGCTTGTTGGCGTCGATATAATCGCCGACCGAGCCGTAGAGCACCGAGGAGGTGCCGTTCAACGTAATGCCGGTGAAGGCGAGGATGAGCATGGCGGACCAGTCGGGCAGCAGCAGAATGAGAAAAATGCCGCTGCCGGTGGTCAGCGACGCCGCGATGACGGTCCTGAAGACGCCGAATCGTTCGGCCAGATAGCCGAAGGCGAGTTTGCCGATCATACCGCCGATGAAGATGATGGGCGGCGCCTGCACGGCCCATCCCTCGGGAATGCCCTTGGCGATCAGCAGAAACGCGGCGAACGTCAGAAAACCCGTCCGGGTCAGGCTGTCGAACAGTTTGACCGTGCAGAGCGCGGAAAAGCCGACGCCGTGTTTGATGCCCCAGCCGTTTTGCCGTTCAGCGGGTTTGTCGGCGGGTTGCCGCTCCGCTTCTTGTGTGCGTTTCGAACGGTCGGGATGGCCGCCGAGATCGAGATTGTTCAGCATGATCAGAATGACGAGAGCCGCGGCCAGGGTCAGGGCCCCGAAGAAGTAGCCGGGCACCTGCCAGGGCAGCTGGAAGCCGAGCCAGAGGCTGGCGCCGCCGGCGAAGGCGAGCTTGCCGGCATCGCCCCAGAAATTGTAGTGGCCGATGGCGATGCGCCGGCCTTGTTCGGGATAGGCCTGCGAGACGATGGCCGCCGCCAAGGGGTGTTGCACGGCGGTGCCCAACCCGGCGACGAACAGGATCATCAGCAGCGGAATGAAACCCGGCGCCATACCGAGCGCGATCCAGGCGGTGCCAGTGAGGGCCGTGCCGAGGACCAGGAGATTTTTTTCGCCGATTCGCTCGGCCCAAACGGCGACCGGAATCTGAAACAGGGTCATGGCGGCGCGGTGCGCCGATCGGATCAAGCCGACCTGGGCCAGCGACAGACCGAAATGCTGCGCCAAGGCCGGCAACAGCACGTAAAGAATGTCGCTGACTCCGTCGTGAACGACGTGGGCACCGCTGCAGGTGGCGAGAGCTTTTTTGGCCTTGCCGCCGGATGGGAGGCGGCCTGATGGCGCCTTGTCTGTCATCGATCCCTGGAATGATGAAGCCGTTTATCGTTATTGGCTGTCATCATATCGTAACATTTTGGGGGCTGCTACGCGAAAAACTTCAGAATTCATGAAGATTCTGGGGCCCGGCAACTCGGGATCAGGGCCGCTTCGTGCCGATCAGCTTATGGATAAAGGCGACCACCTCCGGGTTGTCCCATTCGGCGGGGCCGACCACGCGGCCGACGTCGTTGCCTTGCGCGTCGATCAGGATCGTCGTCGGTAGCCCCCGGATGCCGAAGCGGCGCATCAAGGCGCCTTCCGGGTCGCGCAGGGGCGGCAGATTCTTGAGGTTGTTCAGCGTGAGGAATTTTTCGACCATGGCCGCCGCGCCCCGGTCCTCGGAGACGGTCAGCACGACGACGCCTTTATCCTTGCTCAGCGTCTGCAGTTTGTCGAGCTGCGGCATTTCCTTGATGCAGGGGGCGCACCATGTCGCCCAGAAGTTCAAGACGATTCCCTTGCCCTTGTAGTCCGCGAGGGTCCGGCGGGTGGCTTCGCCCTCCAGAAACGGGGTTTGCGGGGCGGGTTTGGGGGCCTCGGCCGCCTTGAAATGCTTTAAAGCCTCGGGAACCGGGCTATTTGTTTGGGCTTCCAGGCTTGAATGCGCTACTGATATCGCCAAAATCAGCACGATGCTGAAGACGGAGCCGGTGAGACGGGACATTTTCCCTGGTCCTTCCTGGTGGATTAAGCGGTTGCGGTCATGACGAAAAAGGCAACGAACTGCGCGAGGTGGGGCGGGCGGTTCGAGGAAGGCCCGTCCAAGGTGATGGAAGAGATCAATGCCTCCATTGATTTCGATCAGCGCCTTTATACCCAAGATATCGCGGGCTCGAAAGCCCACTGCGCCATGTTGGTCCGCCAGGGCATTATATCGAAAGAAGACGGCGACGCCATTCTCAAGGGGCTCGATACGATTCTCGAGGAGATCGAAAAGGGCGCGTTCGTTTTCGAGCGCGCGCTCGAGGACATCCATATGAACGTCGAGGCGCGGCTGGCGCAACTGATCGGCGATGCCGCCGGGCGGCTGCACACGGCGCGCTCGCGCAACGATCAGGTCGCGACCGATTTCAGGATGTGGGTGCGCGACGCCGTCGATTCCCTGAACGCCGCCGTCCAGGATCTGCAAGGCGCGATGATCGATATTGCCGAGAAGCACGCCGGCGCGATCATGCCCGGCATGACGCATCTGCAATTGGCGCAGCCGGTGACGCTCGGCCATCACATGCTGGCTTACGTCGAGATGCTGGGGCGCGACCGGGGAAGGCTTGCCGATTGCCGGAAACGGTTGAACGTGTGCCCGCTCGGCGCGGGCGCCCTTGCGGGTACCGCCTTTCCGATCGACCGGCAACAAACGGCCGCCGCGTTAGGATTCGATGCGCCGTCGGCGAATTCCCTCGATGCGGTTTCGGACCGGGACTTTGCCGTCGAGTTCATGGCCGCCGGCGCCCTGCTCGCGATTCATCTGTCGCGGCTGGCCGAGGAGATCGTGCTGTGGTGCACCGATCCGTTTCGGTTCATCAAGCTTTCGGATTCGTTTTCGACCGGCAGTTCGATGATGCCGCAGAAACGCAATCCGGATGCCGCCGAATTGATCCGGGGGAAAACCGGCCGGGTGATCGGCGACCTCAACGCCCTGATGGTGACGCTGAAGGGCCTGCCGCTGACCTATTCGAAGGACATGCAGGAAGACAAGGAGCCGGTATTCGACGCCGCGGAAACGCTGCAGGTGTGCGTGCTGGCCATGCGCGGCATGCTCGAGGAGGCGGCGTTCAACACCGAAAACATGCGCGCGGCCGCCGAGAAGGGCTTTGTCACGGCGACGGACCTCGCCGATTGGTTGGTGCGGGTGCTGGGCATGCCGTTCCGGGACGCCCATCACGTGACGGGCCAATTGGTCAAGAGAGCGGAGGCGAAGGGATGTACCCTCGACCGGCTGCCGCTTCAGGACATGCAGGCGGTCGAAGCGGGCATAACGGACGATATCTATTCCGTGCTGAGCGCGGAGAGCTCTGTTAACAGCCGGATCAGCGAAGGCGGCACCGCGCCGACGAATGTCCGCAAGGCGGTCAAGGCGGCCCGCA
>JAVJPD010000589.1:0-4845 GCA_040216475.1 Rhodospirillales bacterium | reverse complement strand
CAGGTGACGGCGGGATGGGACAGCACGAACTTGAGGAAAAACTGGCCCCAACTGGTGCAATCGAAATCCTTCGCCCAGGCCGGCAGCGGTTTGCCGCCGGCTTTCTTGAACTGAGACGCGCGGCGCGCACCGAACGTGCGGTTGACCATGACGGCGGTGCCCCGATCGGCGGCAAGCTGCAGAATGCGTTTCTCGGCGCCGCGGTCGGAGAACGAATAGCCGAGCTGGACGAAATCGAATTTTTCCTTGGCGATGGCGTCGGACAGGTCGTCGTAGGCATGCGACAGATAATGGGTGATGCCGACGTAGCGGATTTTGCCCTGGGCCTTGAGATCCCGCAGAACCTTGTATTGGGTCTGCCAGCCGATCAGGTTGTGGATCTGAATCAGGTCGATCATGTCTGTGCGCAGCGCCTTGAAGGATTCCTTGTTCTCGGCAATGCCGTCTTCCTTGCTTTCCTGGCCGACCTTAGTGGCGAAGAACACTTTCTTGCGAATGCCGAGGTCGGCGACCAGGGTGCCGACGGCGGCTTCCGATTGTCCGTAGGCCGGCGCCGTGTCGATGAGCGTGGCGCCCGCGTCCGTCATGGCGCGCAGGACTTCCTTGCGCGGCGCCTGTTCCGCCGGATCGTTGCCGATATCGAACACGCGCGAGGTGCCGAGGCCGATCACCGGAATTTTTTCGCCGCTGGCGGGAATAACGCGCTTGATCAGTTCGTTCGAGGACGCGGCCAGGGCGGGGCCGGCCATCGCGACGGCGCCGGCGCCGCCGAGAACCTTGAGGAAGTCGCCGCGGGAAAGGGGCATCGACCGGTCATGGGTACTCATAGATAAATTCTCCATCGATCAGGGTTGGAAACGGCGCGGGAGCCATACCGGATGTATGGCTCCCGTCCGCGTATTTCCAGGGATTAGAGGCTGTCCCAGAATTCTTCCATTTTCTTGCGCTCTTTTGCGTCGGGCATACGGCCGAAACCGGCGCCGGCGTTGTCGAGCATGTGTTTCGGTTTGCTGGTGGCCGGGATCACGGCCGTGACCGCGGGGTGGGAAAGGCAGTACTTGAGGAAGAACTGGCCCCAACTGCTACAGAACTCCTTGGACCAATCCGGAAGCGCCTTGCCCTTCACTTTCTTGAACACGGCGGCCTTGTTGTAGGGCTCGTTGATCAGCATGGCCATGCCCTTGTCGGCGGCGATGGGCAGGATTCGCTTCGCCGCGCTGCGCTCCATAATCGAATAGTTGATCTGGCCGAACTCGAACTTCTCCTTCGAAATCGCGGCGGCGAATTTCTCGTGCGCCGCGTCCTTCGAGTGGGTGAGGCCGATATATTTCCAGCGTCCGGCCTGTTTCATCTCGCGGATCACCGGATAGTGAACTTCCCAGTCGACGAGGCTGTGAATCTGCATCAGGTTGATGGAGCCCTTGCCGAGCAGCTTCTCCGACATGTCGTAGGACTTGAGGCCGTTCTCCTTGCCCTTGGTGCGGACTTTGGTGGCGATCCAGGCCTTATCGGTGAGCTTGAGTTCGCGCAGCAGGTCGCCGACGACGGTTTCCGAGCGTTTGTACATCGGCGCGGTATCGATCAGATTGCTGCCCTGTTCGAACAGGACCTGCAGGACCTTTTTGATCGGCGCGCGTTCTTCCGCCGATTCGCCGACGTTGAAACGCTTGTAGGTGCCGACGCCGACGATGGGAATCCGCTCGCCGGTCGAGGGAATGGGCCGCGTGCTTATCTTCATGGCGGCGTGGCCGGTGCCGACACCGCTGCCCATAACGGCGGCGCCCGCAGCGCCGGCGCCGAGAATCTTCAAAAAGTCCGCGCGGGAAACCCGCGGGCCGTTTTGATTGAAATCAGACATTGTAGTGTTCCTCCTTGCTTTTTTTGAAAAGTGATGACGGTTTCGGTTCAAACGGTTTCCCAAAAGGAAATCATTTTTTGCCGCTGCTTGGCATCGGGCAGGCGGCCGAAACCGGCGGCGACGTTGTCCTTCAAATGTTTCGGCTTGCCGGTCGCGGCGAGCACGCAAGTGACCGCCGGGTGCGACATCGAAAATTTAAGGAAGAATTGCGCCCAGCTTTTGCAGTCGAAGTCGGCGGCAAAAGCGGGCAGGGGCGTGCCTTTGACCCGGTCGAACATTTTGGCTTTGTTGAAGGGCTTGTTGATCAACACGGCGATGCCCCTGTCGAGGGCCATCGGCAGGATACGGTTGGCGGCGCCTTGTTCGAGGATCGAGTAATTGATTTGCAGAAAGTCGATGTTCTCCTTGGCGAGAAATTCTTCGACCCGCTCGTGCGCGCGGTTCTGCGAATGGGTGACGCCGATGTAGCGGAATTTGCCGGCGGTTTTCCATTCCCGCAGGATCGGCAGTTGCGTCTCCCAATCGCGCAGGCTGTGGACCTGCATCAGATCGACCGGCGACTTGCCGAGGCGTTTGAGCGATTCGTCCAGCGAGGCCATGCCCTCCTCGCGGCCCTTGGTGCGAACCTTGGTGGCGATAAAGGCTTTCTTGGTGGCGTCGAGATCGCGCAGCAGATCGCCGAGCACGATTTCCGATTTGCCGTAGGCGGGGGCGGTGTCGATCAGGTTGCCGCCGGCGGCCATGTACATTTTGATGACCTCGCGCAGCGGCGCGCGCTGTTCCGCGCTCATGGCGCGGTTGAAGACCCGTGAGGTGCCGAGCCCGAGGATCGGGATGCGTTCGCCGGTACTCGGGATCGCCCGGGTCGGCAGGGATTGCGCCGCCAGGGCGGCCTCGGGCAACAGCCCGCCCGCCGACAGAGCGATGCCGGCGCCGCTTAAGAGTTTCAGGAAATCCGCGCGGGAAACGTTGGAACCATGCCTCGTGTCGTTCGACATGACTGAATCCTCCAATTCGGCACGGGACCATCCCGCGCCATATGATCATCCGGCCGCTTATGTCGTCGTTTCGGCCGGTTTTGCTTGTACCGCCGGTTCGCCCGACAGCTCGGCCTGCTTGCGCCCCAACAGGACGGCGACAAGGCAGCCCAAAACGGCAATCGGAACCGCGATGAATGCCATACTCGACAGGCTCGTGCCGAGCGCCTTCACGCCGGCGAAGGCCCAACCGCTCAACACGTCGCCGCCGCGGTAGACGACGGTATCGATGAAGTTCTTGGATTTATATTTCTGTTCGGCGCTGACCACGGTGTAGAGCACTTCGCGGGCGGGCCGGGAAATCGCGTAGTTGGAGGCCCGGCGCAGCGCCTGGAAGGCGATCAGGACGATCAGCGTCGGATACAAGCCGAGCACGATAAAGCCGATGACGCTGACGATGGGAACGAAGGCCAGGGCCAGCGACATGCCGAAGCGTCTCATGAGGCGGCCCGTCACGAACAATTGCGTGAGAAGCGTCACGATGCTGACGCAGAGATCGATGACGGCGAACACCTGTGTGCGTTCAGCCCGAGATTCGAATGCGCCGGCGACGATGTGAGCTTGCTGAAAATACAGAAACGTCGACAGCGCCGTATAGATAAAGAGGTACAGGCAAATGCCGATCAGATAGGGCGAGCGGAACACCTGCGCGGCGCCGGTCAGGATGCCGCCGCCGATCAGTTTCTCGGTCTGGGCCGCGCCGGCGCTTTCGTACGTCTGTTCGTCCTTGTGCTTCATGACGAGAAGCAGTTTTTGGATGCAGAGAAGCGCGACGCCGAGAAGGGCGGCGGAAATCAAAAGCAGATTGGGGGTGCCGAGCGTTTTCGCCAGCCCCGCCGTCAACGCCGGGCCGACCAGGGCGCCGGCCGTCCCGCCGGCGGCGATGAAACCGAACAGGCGCTTGCCTTGTTCGCTGCTGAACAGGTCGGCCATGAAGCTCCAAAAGACCGACATCACGAACAGGTTGAAGACGCTGACCCAGACGAAGAAAATCCGCGCCGTGTAGAGTTCGTACTGTTTCGCCTGGAGGGCGAAATAGAACAGCACCAGATTGACGATGAAGAACCAGTAGACGGCGGGGAGAAAAATCCGCCGCGGCAGTTTGGCAACGATGGTGCCGAAAATCGGCACGGCGATCAGCATCGTTACGAAAGTCGCCGTGACCTGCCATTGAAGATTGAGCACGCCGCCAGCGAGCCGCATGGCATCGAGCACCGGGCGCAGGACGTAATAGGCGCAAAGCAGGCAAAAGAAATAAACGAACGCCCACAAAAGGGCTCGAAGTTCTTCTTCGCGAACATCGACGGCACGTTTAACCCATTCGACGACGGCGTTGCTCATAGGATGACTTTCTACACGTAAGTAAGGGCCGGTTCGTTAAGCCGTTCGCTACGAAATGGGGCATTTTAGGGACCTTCCAAAATGGAGTATACAGCGGAATACTTTCGCGGACCGTCCGTTCGGACACGTTTTCGTGAGGTTTGTCCAACCGCGAATCGATAAGCAGCCGGACCGGCGTGGTGGTGTCTCACTTTGAAATTCGGACGGGAATGCCCATCCTTCGACAGGCTCAGGATGAGGCATTCCCGGCGGCCCTTCTTGACCTCACCCCGAGCTTGTCGAAGGGTGAGGTTGAAACCGAGGCACTACCGGCGTGATGCGGATGTGACGGGCCGGTGACGAAGCTGTTATGCTGCCGGGGCGCCGGTTCGCGCGTGTGCGACAGGGTTAGGAACAAGGAAGGGAGCCGCATGGTATCGCCGAAAAACCTGATTTATTTTCAATCGGATAACCACAATCGAGATTTTCTCGGCAGTTATGGCCATCCCGCCGTCCTGACCCCCGCACTGGACAGGCTGGCCGCGCGGGGCACGCGGTTCGCGAACACCTATTGCGTCAGCGCGCATTGCTGTCCGGCCCGGGCCGGTATCGCCACAGGGCGTTATCCTC
>JAVJPD010000588.1:0-6523 GCA_040216475.1 Rhodospirillales bacterium | reverse complement strand
CCAGTTCCGCCACGACCGCAAAAAAGGTTGCGGCAACTCAAAGGGTTGCCGATATATGGAGGGGGGATAGCAAATCCTTAGGCGGCGATCAAGCGCTGTCGCCGCAGAGGAGCTTTATGACGATATTTTCTTTCGATCCGGAACCGATCGAACGGCTGAAAAGCGCCGATCCGGTCCCCTACCCCGAAGCCGTCCGGTTCATGGAAACACGCGTCGCGGCCATTCGCGCGGCACAATCGCCGGAAACCCTATGGTTTTTGGAGCACCCGCCCCTTTACACCGCGGGGACCAGCGCCGATCCCTCCGAATTGACCGATCCGGAACGTTTCCCGGTCTTCGAGACCGGCCGGGGCGGGCGCTACACCTATCACGGCCCCGGCCAGCGGGTCGGCTACGTGATGATGGATTTGGCGCGGCGCGGCCACGACGTGCGCGCCTTCGTCACCGATCTCGAGGCATGGATCATCCGCACCCTGGCCGAATTCGGCGTCATGGGCGAGCGGCGCGAGGGCCGCGTCGGCATCTGGGTCGCGCGCGGCGGCGGCCGGGAGGACAAGATCGCCGCCATCGGCGTGCGCGTGCGCCGCTGGGTCACCTTTCACGGCATCGCGCTGAACGTCGCGCCCGACCTCGAACATTTCAGCGGCATCGTGCCGTGCGGCATCGCCGGCTACGGCGTGACGTCGCTTAAGGATCTCGGAATCGATGCAACGTTCGAAGACGTCGACCGCGCGCTCGCCGACTCCTTCGAGGACGTGTTCGGGCGGAACGTAACGGCGGGCAGCGAACCGATGTTGAAAACCGCCGCCGTTCACGCCTCTTAGATCGGATCATGATTGATCGGAAATACCGTTTGGTTCCGATAAATCATGTGAAGCCGCGCTGATCCTATGATTCCAGCGCAATAAATCCGTCCAAGTTGACCCGTTGTGGGTAAACTTGGACGGATATTGCGCTAGAGAGACCGCAGGTAATGAAACCCCTTCTCCGCCGGCCATTCGGCGGCAAAACGCGTGAGGCCGTCGACCCGGGCCGCGCCCGGCCCGTGCCGGCAGGCGCCGATCATTTCCTCGACGGCTAACGCGTCGCCCGCGAACAACGCCTCGACGGAACCGTCGCTTAAGTTCCGCACCCAGCCATGCAAGCCGAGCCCCGCGGCCCGGTCGATGGTCCAATAACGAAACCCGACCCGCTGCACCCGGCCCTCGATGATCACGCGGACAGCGATATCGTTTTCACTTGCGATCATCGGAGCGGTCAAAAACCTTGAACAATCCCATGACATAGGCGGCATGGAGCGCCAGCACCGAGCCCCAGCCGATCATGGGAAAGATGAACCAGGGATTGTCCGGCTCGGTCATCATATTCAAGGGGATGACGATGACCATCACCACGAAATAACCGATCATGTGGGTGCCGAAGGTTTTGAGGCGGCGCCGGTATCGTTGCGTTTCGTTTCCGTCGTCGGGCATGGCCGTATCCTTCAGGACCGTTTCAACGCCAGGAAATCGGCAGCGGCTTGAATGTCGCCGCGCAGCGCATCGCGGCGCCGTTTCGCCTCCTCGACGGTTCCCCATTTTTCATTTTGATAGTCTTCGTCGAGTTGCGCAGCCTCGAAAGCCTGCGCCGCGTCGATCCGTCCCGCCGTCAAGGCCAGCGCCACGATCAACGAGCCTGACGCCGCCGCGATTCCCGATAGCGCGGTCAGATCCCAATCGTCGAGCGCACGGATCGCGTTCGATGCGGCGTCCAAGGCCGCCTGCGGTTGCGGCACCGGCAGGATGCCGTTCGTCACCACCAAGGCGATCCCATGAGTCTCGCCCGCCCAATCGACGAGCGGTTGCCAAACTTCGTATTGGCGGCTTGCCAGGTCATGCGGATTCTCGGCCCGATAGCAGAGCAGATCGGTTTCGGCATGGCGCAGCAGTGCGCTCTCGATGGCCGCCCGCTCGGTGCCGATCCGGTCTATCGCCGTACAGGCGAGCGCCGTCATCGACATACCGGCGGGATCGAGCGTTTCCGGCTGGGCGTTCCATTCCACGGCCAGCGCTTCCGCCAACCGCTTCCCCGGCACCGTAAGATTGCGCCCCGCCGGAGTCCTGACCGCGCGCCCGTCCAGGCGGACCGTATAACCGCTGCCGGCGGGCTCGGCCGCCGCCAGTTTGTAAAACTTCTTGGTGCCGGGACGATACATAGGCGGAAGCTATTTCTTTTCGCCGCCGAACAGGCCCTTGATGGCATTGCCGACGCCCTTGACCACCTCGCCGGCGGCTTCGCCGGTCCGGCCTACGCCCTTCGTGATCGTGCCGAGCGTGCCTTGGTCTTTTTTCGGCGCCGGATCGGCCGGTGCCGGCGGCGGCGCGCCGGACGATTTGACCGGCGCCTTCATCGAACCCGAATACGATTTCATGGCGTCGACGCAGGCATCGACCTTTTTCCCGCCGGTCACCGCGTTGAGGCCCAAGGAGCCGAGAAGCCCGACCGGCCCCAGCAAAACGCTGCCGACCGTGGTCACCACGTTCGTCACCGTCTCGATGGCTTCCTTGCTGACGTTGGTCGAGGCTCTCGGCGCCGTGATCGGCCCCTTGAACGTCATCGGCAAGGCGAAGCTCGCCAGGCTGGTTTTCTTGGCTTTCGGCACGAACGTCATGTCGAGGGTTTCCTTGCCGAGATCGACCGTTCCGCGCCCCTTGACCACCATGCCGGGGCTGTCGAGCAACATGACCTTGCTTTTCGCCACCCCTTTGTCGACGTCGAAGCGCGTCACGAAACAATTGATCTTGTTGGCGTCCTCGTGCCTGAACCAGGGAATGATGTCGGTCACGCCGCTGACCGCGCCGGCCAGAAACCTGCTGTCGATATAACCGTCGCGCCCGACCACCCGCGCGTGGCCTTTCAGCCCGGCGGCCAATGCATGCGGCGAGCCGCCTTGCCCGTCCAGCTTCATCTCGGCATCGACCGTCAGGCGTATGGTGTCCGTGATATCGGCCTTTTTCAGCAAGCCGCCGAGCGGCAACTCGCGAATATCGGTTTGCGCCGCCAGGACCGGCCGGTCCGTGCTTGCATCGAACGTCAGCTTGCTGACGAACCGTCCTTCGGCCACGGTCGCGAACAAATGATCCACCGTCAGCTTGCCGTCTTGCAAGGCAGCACCGCCTTCCACTTTTTCGATCACGTTGCCGCGATACTTCAGGCGGTCGATTTTCAAGCCGGCTTGAACGTTCACCGCCCGCAACGGGCCCAAGGAAAACGGCTCGCCGGAAAACAACCGGGCCGGCTTGCCGGCTCGATCCCGGGCCTGCGGCGGCGGCGGTGCCGGAGACGGCGGGAACAGTTCGTCGAGATCGATCCGTTCCGAGGTCAACTGACCGTTGATCGCGGGCTTCGCGCCGCCCAGCTTGACGTCGACCCGCCCTTTCAGATCGCTCACGCCGATCCGGGCCTCGAGTTCCTTGATCAGTTTGTCCTTCTGGTGATGCGTGTGCAGACGAACGTTAAACGGCGGGAATTTCGGCAGCGCCGTTCCCGCAATAGCTTCCAACGGCTCCAGGGTTTTGCCTTCCAGGGTCAACCGGACGTCGACGCCCTTGAATCCGATCGCGTCGGCCATCCGCCCTTTCGCCGTCGCCAGCAGCGTCGAAGCCTTGCCGACGGACACGTCGATATCGGACACCGCAAGCGCCTTCAGGGAGCCTTGCAGGCGGGCGGACAGCGCATAGGGCCCGAGCGGCGACAAGGAAATATCCCTCAACGACGGCACATACGCGCGCGCCAAATTCACGGTATCCGCGACCTCGTCGCCGCTTGCGGCCACCTGGACGTTGAGCCCCTGTAGCGCGATAACGTCGGTAACCGTGCCCTTGACGTTCACCGAAAGCTTGCCGGTGTCGCCGAGCGACACATCGAGCCCGGCCAAGCCCAAACGGTCGGGCGATCCGGTCAGGCGCCCCGCGATGCGGAACCCTTCGACCGGCGGCGCCTCGATATCCTGCAGGCCGGGAATGCGGGCGCTTATCGTTTTGAACGACTCGGCAAGGTTCTTGCCCGTCGCCGTAAAATCGAGATTGAGGCCCTTCAGGTCGCGGGGGCTCGCGATCGACCCCTTCAGCTTCACGAACAGGCCGGCGGCGCGCCCGTCGACGTCCACCGCGTAAGGCCTGCCGCCGTTCAGCAAGGTATCGACGGAACCGAGCGTTCCCGACGCCCTGTAGGCGAGGCCGTCGTAACGCGCGGCAAAACGGAAATCGAGCGGACTTTGCTTGTCCTTGCCGAACAGAACCAATTCGCCGACGCTCGCCTTGGTCGTCTTGCCGCTGACTCCGTCGCGATAGGTAACATTGAGGTTTTGGATATCGATTTCCTGAATGACCGGAATCATGCTTGCCGATGACGCGGACGCATCGCCGGGTTTGGCGGTTTCCAATTCCCAATTGCCGCGGCCTTTCGAATCCGTTTCGAGCAGCGCGTCCAGGCCGACCAGGATAAGCCGTTCGACCTGTATGTCGCTGAACAGCAACGGCAGGACCTTCAAATCGATCTTCATCCGTTCGAGCTTGATCATCTCGGGCCGGGAGCCCCAAGACGCATTCGAAAACCGCACGTTCTCGACGGCCAAAACAGCATCGAAGCCGACATCGAGCTTGAACTCGCCGTCGATGGCCAGCTTGCGGCCCGTCGCCTTTTCCACCTCTTCGATAAGAACCGATTTGTACCGGCTGAAATCGATGGTCTGCAGCACCACGATTCCGGACACGGCCACCGCAATCGTCACGACGGTCACAATGGAAAGAATTTTCCATAAACGGCGCATCAAACGGTCTCCAGCAGTCCTCCGACGGTTCGAACGACATCGCTATAAGTTTCCACCACAGCATGCGCGCCCGCCGAGATCAACTCTTCCGCCTCGTGATACCCCCAGGCGACGCCGATCGCCAAAGTGCCCGCATTCCGGGCCATTTCGATATCGAAGGTGGTATCGCCGATCATCACGGTCTGGGTTTTATCCACACCCGTTTCGGCCATGGCCTGCAGCAGCATGTCCGGGTTCGGCTTGCCGGCGGCCCGATCCGCCGTCTGCAGCGTCAGGAAACGCTCCAGCAACCCATGAGTCTGCAAGGTATTCACGAGACCGACATGGGATTTGCCCGTGGCGATTCCCAGCAGCCAGCCGTCGCGTTCGAGATCATCGAGCGTTTGCGTCAATCCGGGGAACATCGGGTCGTCGATCTCGCCGCGCATTCTCGAACCGGCATACGCCTGCCGGTACTGTTCGCGCAGGGTTTCGTGGACCGATGGGCCGAGCGTCGGGTTCAGCAATGCAATCGCTTCCAGCAACGGCAAACCGACGACACGCCGCACCGCCTCCGCCGCCGGCGGCGCCAGCCCTTCCGCCGCGAATGCCGCATGCATGGCCGCGACGATCGAATGCTGGCTATCGACCATCGTACCGTCGCAATCGAAAACCGCCAATCGGAGTGGCTTTGACATTGACATTCGTACCCTGTCGGCTAGTCCGGCCGGAAAATTCCGAAAATGGTTTTCTCCGATTCCCGGGAAAACACCAGCGTCAAAAATATTTTAATGTCGTTTTTATATCGTCGGCCCTTAAGATTAGGCGATGCGCCTTACCCATAAGTATTACGGTTTCTTTAATAATTTATGGTACATTGACCGCAGTACAAGAAAAATAAAAGGGTTTCAGAATGGTTCAAATGGCCTGCCTCGTCATGCTATTGGGGAACTTGGTCGGCGGACTGCTGAGTTCGGTTCTGCACGCCTTTGAAACGCCGGCCGCGCCCCGGAAAATTCTCCAAAAACCATCGGTCCGGTTGTTCGTTATCGGCGAGATCGTCTTTATCGCGTTTGCCGTTTATTTCCACGTCATGGTCAAACCCACAATCACGAATTGGGAGATCGGCTACTGGATCGCCACCGGCCTGATGGCGCCCCTGTTCGCCGTCGTCGGCTCGCAAATCAGCAAGATCGCCCTGGCCGAGAAACTGGCCGCGAACCGCCGGGCCTGGGCCAAGATCGAGGCCAAGGAAAAAGCCAAGAAGGCCGAGGAAGCGAAAAAGGCCGCCGAACGCAAAAACGACAAGCCCATGGACGACGAGATGGCCAATCTCACGAAACTTCAGGAAGAAGAGGACGACGCGTTCGACGACACGATGAACATCACGAACGTTCGGGAATAGCCGGCCGAAACACCTTGCCGGTCCTGCCGGCTACGGTTTCAACGGCTTGAGGGTGATTTTAAATTCCGCCCCGCCGCCTTTGACGTTGCGCACCTCGATGGCGCCGCCGTGAACGTCCACCGTGCGCTTGACGATCGACAATCCCAGCCCGGCGCCGCCGCAGCGGCGGTCGGTGCTCCAGAACCGGTCGAATATCTCGTCCTTGCTGGCCGGATCGATGCCGGGCCCCTTGTCGATGATGGCGATGGCGGGCTCCTCGGTGACCTGGATGCTCACGACCGTCCCCGAGGCCTTGGGGCGTGAAGAGGCATTCGTGCGCGAGCGCATGG
>JAVJPD010000587.1:0-10819 GCA_040216475.1 Rhodospirillales bacterium | reverse complement strand
GCATGCTCGACGCGGCGCTGGCCGCCGACTGAACCGGACCAAAAAACCGCGGCCGGTTCCCGTTCCCGACTGAACGGCCTTTAATCGGTCAAAAATGTGCAAAAACCCGGTGCACACGAAATTTTATGTCGCAACAACCCTGAAACATACGTGATTTCCCTAATATTTTCCGGGACTTAATTGTGATTATCATCACAGCGTTGGTTAGTGTCATGGTCTAGTTTAGACCATACGGATTCGCCCCTCCCCTCTTTGCGAATCCGTTCTATCCTCCCTGTTAAACTTGCCGGGCTTTTTAGCCCGGCATTTTTTTCGCAAACCTGTTTTTCTTACGATACCGCGACCGTTTCCTTGGGCCCCTCCCGCGCGATGGACGCGATGTCGTTCAGCAGGTGGCGCACGCCGCCGAGCCTATCGCCCGGCGTTTCCCAGAACCGGTTGAAAACCAGCGTATGATCCGGGCGCAGCTTCACGGTGCCGGCGTTTTCCATCATGAAGGCGACGAGCCCGTCCGGATTCACGAACGTGTTCCGGCGGAACGACACCACCGCGCCCTTCGGCCCGGCTTCAATCTTTTCGACACCCGCATTCTTGCAGAGCTGTTTGATCGCCATGATCTGCATCAGGTTCTCGACCTCGCCCGGCAGCGGCCCGAAACGATCAATCAGTTCCGCCGCGAACGACTCGATGTCCTTCGGGTCCGTCAGCGACGCCAGCCGGCGATAGAGCGCCAAACGCACGTTCAAATCCTCGACGTAGGTATCGGGAATCAGCACCGACATGCCGATGCCGATCTGCGGACTCCAATCGTCCGTTTCATCGTGAATGTTGCCGAGGCCGCGCGCCTCGGCGACCGCCTCTTCCAGCATCTGCTGATAAAGCTCGATGCCGACCTCGCGGATGTGCCCCGATTGCTCCTCGCCCAACAGATTGCCCGCGCCGCGGATATCGAGATCGTGGCTGGCGAGCGCAAACCCGGCCCCCAGGCTGTCGAGGGTATGCATCACCTCGAGGCGCTTTTCAGCGTTCTTGGTCAGCTTGTGATCGACCGGCAGGGTCAGGTAGGCGTACGCCCGCACCTTGGAGCGCCCGACCCGGCCGCGCAACTGATACAATTGCGCCAGACCGAAGCGGTCGGCGCGGTGGATGACGATGGTGTTGACGCTCGGCAGATCGAGGCCGGATTCGATGATGTTGGTCGAAAGCAGCAAATCGAACGAACCGTCGTAAAAGGCCGTCATGGTTTCTTCGAGATCGGCCGGCCCCATGCGCCCATGTACGGCCGCGATCTTCACGTCGGGCACCAGCTCCTTCAGCTCCTTGGCGACCCCGGCGAGGTCCTGGATGCGCGGGCACACGTAGAACACCTGCCCGCCCCGGAAGCGCTCACGCAGGATCGCCTCGCGGATCACCACCGGATCGTAGGGCAGGATGAACGTGCGCACCGCCAGACGATCGACCGGCGGCGTCGCGATCAGGCTCAACTCGCGTACGCCGCTCAGCGCCATCTGAAGCGTGCGCGGAATCGGCGTCGCCGTCAGCGTCAGCACATGGACGTTGGCCTTCAGCGCCTTGAGCTTTTCCTTGTGCGCGACGCCGAAGTGCTGCTCCTCGTCGATGATCAGGAGCCCCAAATCCTTGAACGTCACGTCCTTGGCCAATAGCGCATGGGTGCCGACGACGATGTCGACCCGGCCCGTGCCGAGGTTTTCCTTCACGGTCTTGGTGTCCTTGGCCGGCACCAAACGGGACAATTGCGCGATGCTCACGGGCAGATCGGCGAAGCGTTCGGCAAACACCTGGTAGTGCTGGCGCGCGAGCAACGTGGTCGGCACCACCACGGCTACCTGCTTACCCGTCATCACGGCGGCGAAGGCGGCGCGCAAGGCCACCTCGGTTTTGCCGAAGCCGACGTCGCCGCAGACCAGCCGGTCCATCGGCCGCCCGCTCGCAAGATCGGCCAGGGTGTCCTCGATGGCCCGCAATTGATCGTCGGTCTCATTGTACGGAAAGCGCGCGCAAAACGCGTTGAAGGCATGTTCCTCGGGCGCCAGCTTCGCGCCGGGATGCAGGCTGCGCGACGCCGCGATGCCGATCAGCTCGTCCGCCATGTCGCGCAGGCGCTGCTTGAGCTTGGCCTTGCGCGCCTGCCATGCCGCGCCGCCCAGGCGGTCCAGTTGCGCGCCCGCCTCTTCCGAGCCGTAGCGGCTGATAACCTCGATGTTCTCGACCGGCAGATAGAGCTTGGCGCCGCCGGCATAAACGAGCCGCAAACAATCGTGCGGCGCGGCGGCGACTTGGATGCTTTCCAGCCCCTCGAAACGCCCGATCCCGTGATCGACGTGCACCACCAGATCGCCCTCCTGCAAGGACGACGCTTCGGTGATGATGTTCTCCGGATCGACCATGGAGCGTGCCCGGCGCACCAGACGCTCGCCGAGGATGTCGGGCTCGGTGATGACGCTGAGCGCCGGAGCCGTGAAGCCGCGCTCCAGCCGGGCGACGGCCAACGCGGCAGTGCCGATGGGCAGGTTTCGACATTCCGGCCAGCTCGAAACGGTCTGGACGGCTTCGAGACCGTGATCCTTCATCTGCCCGGCCAGGCGTTCGCGCGCACCGTGACTGAAAGCGCTGATGACGACCCGGCGTCCGTCTTTTTGTTCCGCCGCGACGAAATCCTTCACGACCTCGAACAGGGACACGTCAGGGCGCACGCGCGCGTCGGCGAAATCGCGCCCCGGCTTGGCGCCCACGTTGACGGCCCCGGCTTTCCCCGACGGCGCTTCGAACGGCGACATCGTGCCGACGGAGCACTCGTCCAGCATGGCGTTCCAGCCGGCCCCGTCGAGATACAGCCGCTCGGGCGGCACGGGGTTGTACAAAAGTCCCTCACCGGCGGCCTTGCGACCCGCGATATTGGCCCGCGCGGTGAAGTATTCGGCGATCAGATCGAGCCGCGCGTCGCGCGCCTCCTCGGCCTGATGGTCGAGGACCACGGCCGCGCCGGGCAGGAAATCGAACAGGGTTTCCATTTTCTCGTAAAAGAGCGCCAGCCAATGCTCCATGCCCATGTGGCGCCGCCCCGCGGAAACCGCCTCGTAGAGCGGATCGTCGCGGCCGACGGCGCCGAACAGCTTGCGGTATTCGGAGCGGAACCGGGAAATCGACGCCTCGTCCAGGCGCACTTCGCTGATCGGCTTGAAGGCGAGGCTTTCGAGCGTGCCGCTGGAGCGTTGCGTGGTCGGATCGAACGCGCGGATCGCCTCGACCTCGTCGCCGAAGAAATCGAGGCGGCACGGCATTGCCTGTCCTGAAGGAAAGACGTCGACGATGCCGCCGCGCACGGCGAATTCGCCCGGCTCCATCACGGTTTCCGCTCGCCCGTACCCGTTATCGGTCAGAAACGTCATCAGCGCTTCCGGATCGAGCCGTTGCCCCGCGGCGACGCTCAGGGTCGCATCCGTGAACGATTCCTTGGGCGGAATGCGCTGCAACACGGACGACACCGTGGTCAGCACCACCCGGCCCGGGCGGTCCTCGGCGAGCAACCGGGTCAGGGTTTCGATCCGCCGCCCGACGATATCCGTGCGCGGCGACACCCGGTCGTAGGGCAGACAATCCCAGGCGGGAAACGGTAAGGCTTCGAGATCGGGCGCGAAGAATGCCATCGCCTCGGCGACCCGGGCGAGATGGACGTCATCGCAGGCGATATAAATCACGTCCTGTTTGCGCTCGGTCGATGCGACGCCGCCCGGGGTCAACGCCTCGCCGAGCGGGCGGCCTTCGACGAGCGCCCGGATCACGAACGGCTCGACGCCATCGGGCGCGCCCGCGATTTGATAGCGGCTTGAATTTTCTTGTTTTTTAATCATAAATTACAATGAATTATCGTTTTTCATTAAAGTCTTTTATAAGGCGGATCAAGGCCCCGTCCGCATCGTCCGGCACCTCGGCGCGACCCATGATCCAATCGAGCAGATCGTTGTCGCTCTCCTCCAGCAGGACCTCGAAACGGGCCAGCTCGTCCTCGCTCATTCCCGCCAGCCGGCTCTCGGCGAAGCGTCCGAGCAGCACGTCGGTTTCCTTCATGCCCCGGTGCTGGCTGCGAAACAAGGCGCGGCGGCGGCGCGGCTCCAACGGTTGGCTCATCATCCTCTCAAGACGTGTTTTCGGGCCGAAACGGCTTTAGGATACCAAGGGTATAAAGCCATATCCGTTTTCTGTCAGCCTTCCGGTGGTGCATGCGGCCCGAAATCCTCTTTCCCCTGTTCAAGCCCGTCACCGATCTGCCCGGGATCGGCCCCCGGATCGGCAAGCTGATCGAGATCGCCGCCGGCTCGAAGATCGTCGATCTCGTCTGGCATCTGCCGAGCGGCATCATCGACCGGCGTTACGCACCGGCCATCGAGGATGCCGAAGCGGGCCGGGTGGTCACCATGACCCTTAAGATCGGCCGCCATCGCAAGCCCCCCAACAAGCGCATCCCCTATAAAATCCCCGCCTCCGACGACACCGGCACGCTGGCGTTGGTGTTCTTCCACGCCCGCCCTGATTATCTCGCCAAGGTGCTGCCGGAGGGCGAAACCCGGGTCGTGAGCGGCACCCTCGAGCGCTTCGGCGACGAGCTTCAGATCACCCATCCCGATCACATCGGCACCATCGGTGAATTACAGGAAATGCAATCGGTCGAGCCGGTCTACCGCCTGACCGCCGGATTATCCTTGAAGGTTCTCGGCAAGGCGGTCCGGGGCGCGCTCGCCGCCGTTACCGGCATGAAAGAGAAACTCCCCGAATGGCTCGATCCGGCGTTTCGCGATAAACGGAAATGGCAACCCTGGGCAGACTCGCTTCTCGCAGCGCACGCGCCCGAGAACGAAGCCGACCTGTCGCCGCGCGCCCCGGCCCGCGCGCGCCTCGCCTACGATGAACTGCTCGCAAGCCAATTGACCCTCGCCCTGGTGCGCCACGGCATGCGCCGCCTCAAGGGCCGCCCGATCCGCGGCGACGGCCGCTTGCAGCAGAAAATCCGCGAGGTCCTACCGTTCGCCCTCACCCGCTGCCAGGAAACCGCCATCGAGGAAATCTCCGCCGACATGGCCGGCGAACAACGGATGCTGCGCCTCCTGCAAGGCGACGTCGGCAGCGGCAAGACCGTGGTCGCCCTGCTCGCCATGATGAACGCCGTCGAAGCCGGCGCTCAGGCCGCCCTGATGGCACCGACCGAGATTCTCGCGCGCCAGCATCTCGCCACCATCGAGCCGCTGGCCGAACACGCGGGCCTGCGCGTCGCCCTGTTAACGGGCCGCGAAAAAGGTAAGGCCCGCGAAGCCGTCCTCGAAGGGCTCAAATCCGGCGATACCCATATCGTCGTCGGTACCCACGCGCTGTTTCAAAGCGGCGTCGAATTCAAAGACTTGGCCTTCGCCGTCATCGACGAGCAGCACCGCTTCGGCGTACACCAGCGCCTGACGCTCGCCGCCAAGGGGCAACGCCCGGACGTGCTGGTCATGACCGCGACGCCGATCCCGCGCACGTTATTGCTCATGGCCTACGGCGACATGGACGTCTCGCGCCTGACCGAAAAACCCGCCGGGCGCAAACCGGTGGATACCCGCGTCATGCCGATCGAGCGCCTCGACGATATCGCCACCGGGCTGGCCCGGGCCTTAAACCGCAATGCCAAGGTGTATTGGGTCTGCCCGTTGGTCGAGGAATCCGAAACCCTCGACGCCGCCGCCGCCGAGGAACGCTTCGATCACCTGAAACACATCTACGGCGACCGGGTCGGCCTCGTGCACGGACGCATGAAGGGCCCGGAAAAAGACAAGGCGATGGAGGATTTCGCGCACGGCAACACCGATATCCTGGTCGCCACCACGGTGATCGAGGTCGGCGTCGACGTGCCTGCCGCCTCGGTCATGGTGATCGAACACGCCGAGCGGTTCGGCCTGTCGCAGCTTCACCAATTGCGCGGGCGCATCGGACGCGGCGACGCCGCCTCCACCTGCCTGCTGCTGTATGCGAAAAACCTCACGGAAACCGCGAAGGCGCGCCTCAAGATCATGCGCGAGACCGATGACGGTTTCAGGATCGCGGAAGAGGATCTACGCCTGCGCGGCGCCGGTGAACTCCTGGGCACCCGGCAAAGCGGCGCGCCGGACTTTCGCCTGGCCGATCTGGTCGAACATGAAGACCTGCTGCAGGTCGCGCGCGACGATGCCGAATTGATCCTGTCGCGCGATCCCGACCTGAAAAGCGAACGCGGCGAAGCTTTGCGGGTTTTATTGTACCTGTTCGAGCGCGATACCGCCGTGCCGTTGCTGCGTTCGGGCTAACCCTTACGCCTCTTTCGCGGCGGAAGCATCCTGGATTGCCGCCTTGATCTTCGGAATACGCTTTCTATCGCGCACTTCGGGCGGACGGCGGTCGATAGGCGTCACGATGCCGGTCGAAATCACCATCTTGAGCGCTTCGTCGACGTTCATGCCGAGCGGGATGACGTCACGTTTGGGGACGAACAGCAAAAATCCGGACGTCGGGTTGGGCGTCGTCGGCACGTAGATGTTGATGATATCGTCTTCGTGCAGGTTTTTCACCTCGCCCTTGGTTTCACCGGTGATGAAGGCGATGGTCCAGATATCCCGGCGAGGATACTCGACCAAAACCGCCTCGCGGAACGCGCGGGCACGCTGCGAGAATACGGTCTCCATGATCTGCTTGATGGCGCTGTAGATGCTGCGCACCACCGGCAGGCGGTTCATGATGCGATCGAAGCGTCGATGAAAGAACCGCCCGAGAAAACTTGCCGTCACCGCGCCGATGAACACCATCGCCACCACAAAGATGATCAGGCCGAGTCCCGGTACGTCGAACGGCAGGTAGGTATTCGGGTTCCATTGGTTCGGCAGGATCGACGCGATCACGTCGTCGACGAAATGAACCAGCACCCAGACGAGATAAACCGTGAGCGCGATCGGCACCGTCACCAGGATGCCGGCAAAGAAACTGCTGCGCAGTTTCGCCCCAAGGCTGACCCTCTCCGCCGAAGAACTGACGGCGGCCTTGTCCTCCGGTTTTTTCGGCTGAATTTCCGAGTCTGTCATACGTCTACCCCGGCCCGGTTCTCGAACAATAACGATAAATGCCCATGGATCGCGCGATGAGCCTGGAACACGCCGCCGTTGGCGTCCAGGCGGAACCCGGGCTCGGATGGCCCGCGGCCCGGCGCGCGCCGAATGTCTCACCGTTCGCGGCAACTTTCAAGCCGTCTCGTCACACGACGGGGCAATCCGAGGCTATTCTGTTGACCGCATCGGGTTCTGCCGGTAACGCTGCCTGAGCATCGAAAAGACTGGGGGACAAGCCGTCATGGCGCGCGACTATCCGGATCAGCCCATCGTCGGAGTCGGCATCGTCATTCTGCGCGAAACCGGCGTGCTGTTGATCCGGCGCGGCAAACCGCCTCGGCAGGGGCAGTGGTCCCTGCCCGGCGGCGCCCAGGAACTCGGCGAAACCGTTTTCGACGCAGCGCGCCGGGAAGCCTTCGAGGAAACCGGCCTCGGCATCGACGTCCTCGGATTGCTGGATGTCGTCGATTCGATCCGCCATGACGATGACGGCAAGATCAGGCAGCACTATACCTTGGTCGACGTCTACGCCGCCGCGCACGCCGGCGAGGCCGTCGCCGGCGACGATGCCGCCGCGGTTCAATGGTTCGAAATCAAAGATATCGGCCCCCTCGGGTTATGGTCCGAGACCGAACGGATCATCAACCTGGCTTACGAGCGTTGGCGGGCGCACCCGGCTTTCCCGGGGACGCGTAAAAAATCTCGGTCATGATCCGGCGCGCGGTCTCGATGCCTTCCTTGCGCGGGACGCCCATCTTCATCCGTTTGTCGTAAAGCACGCGGACCAGAACCTTATCGACCGGCGAAAAATCGTACAAACGGTCCTCGTCGCTGAACAGCGACGGGCGCAGTTTGTTGCTGTCGTTCGGAAATCCGATGCTCTGGGTCATCTCCTCGAGCAAACAATGATTGATTCCGGCGATATCCCGTTCGGCGTTGACGACGATGATGCTCGAGTGGATGCGCCCCTGCTGTTTCTTGCCCGGCCCCGACTTGTAGGCGACGAAATAACATCCCCCCGGTGCCGCCAAGCGGGCGACGTATTGCGGCGTCGTTTGCGGCAGCTTCAATTTTCCCATGTTCTTGCGCGGCACGAAGATGATTTTGACGTTCGCGACCTTCGGCTTGCCGACCAGCAAAACCGGCAGGCGCGTCAGCCTCCGCAAGGCGAAAATGTGCTTTTTTACGAATTCCCGATGGCGCGGGTCGGGCTTCACGCCGGCATATTGAAGATAAATGCGAACCGGACCTTGCCACTTGTAAACGATGGTGGAAGCGGCTTTCGGGTCGTATTCCGAGCCGAAAACGATGGTATCGAAATAATCGACGAATTTGTCGATCAGGGCTTTCTGGCGGGCGTTCAGGGCAGGCGATTCGGCCCCGGCGCTTGCCGGCACCCAAGCGGCAAACACCGCGAGCATAACCCCCGTCAGCAAGATTTTTTTGAGCATGCGCCGGAGCATATCACTTATCGCTCTGAAATATCGCAAAAAATCCGCTTCCCCCCGCCCTCGGCTCCGCCACGAAGCGGTCTCGGCGCCGAACCGGCCGCCGCCGCGGCGGTTCGCCGAAACGGTCCGCCTACAGATCGAGGCAAAAATTTGTTATGCTTTTACCTCTTTTGACCGGTTCCCGGGAGCGGTTGATGGCCGAGAAAATGGACTACCGGACCCTACGGGGTCCGCAGAAGGCGGCGATCTTCATGCTGGCGGTGGGGGATGCCCACGCGGCCAAGCTGTTCGAGATGATGGAGGACGACGAGATCCGCGAGCTCAGCCAAACCATGTCTCAGTTGGGCTCGGTGGACGCGGGCGTGGTCGAAAGCCTGTTCGTCGAGTTTGCCGAGAGCCTGTCCTCGACCGGCGGCCTGGTCGGTTCCTACGACAGCACCGAGCGCCTCTTGTACGGCTCGCTGCCCGAGGACCGGGTCAAGCAGATCATGGAGGAGATCCGGGGCCCGGCGGGCCGCACCATGTGGGAGAAGCTGGAGAACGTGAACGAATCGGTTCTCGCCAACTACTTCAAGAACGAATACCCCCAGACGGTGGCGGTGGTGCTGTCGAAGATCAGGTCGGACCACGCGGCGCGGGTTCTGGGCATGCTGCCGGAGAACTTCTCGATGGAGGTGATCATGCGGATGCTGCGCATGGAGGCGGTTCAGAAGGAGGTGCTGGACAACATCGAGAAGACGCTCCGGACCGAGTTCATGACCAACCTGGCGCGCACGGCCCGGCGGGATTCCCACGAGATGATGGCGGATATCTTCAACGCGCTGGACCGCGGCACGGAGCAGCGCTTCATGACCGCGCTGGAGGAGCGCAACCGGGAATCGGCGGAGAAGATCCAGTCGCTGATGTTCACCTTCGACGATCTGAGCCGGGTCGACGACGGCGGCATCCAGGTCCTGATGCGCCAGGTCGAGAAGGATCAGCTGGCGATGGCGCTCAAGGGGGCGTCGGACGAGGTCCGCGACATGTTCTTCAGGAACATGTCGGAACGCGCGGGCAAGATGATGAAGGAAGACATGGAAGCCATGGGCGCGGTCCGCCTGCGCGACGTCGACGAGGCCCAGGCCACCATCGTCACCGCCGCTAAGGCCCTCGCCGACGCCGGCGAGATCGTCATCGCCAGCGGCTCCGACGAAGATCAGATGATCGTTTAAGACCTTATTTTTGCTTCGGGCATTCTTTCGGACGAAAAAAAACGGCACATATTAGATTTATCTTATTTGGCTTCTTGACAGCCGTTCGCGACTGCACTAAGAAGCCGCCACTTACGTTGCCGTTTGACGACGTATCAAATTTAATCGCTAAAAACGCTTTGAAATTCTGCTTCGAGCGCTGCCCCGCTCCCGGCAACCCGTCGGCGTTCTTACACGATGCACCGAATTGGCTCCTAAACCGCGAAGACGTTTTAACCGTTCATGGATGTTTACCTTCCCATCGCCGAGGTTTCGGTCAATGTCTTTTTGATCTTGGGGATGGGTGGGCTTGTCGGATTTCTTTCCGGCCTGTTCGGCGTGGGCGGCGGTTTTCTGATGACCCCGCTTCTGATTTTCGTCGGCATTCCCTCGCCTGTCGCCGTGGCGACCGAAGCCAACCAATTGATCGCGGCCTCGATTTCCGGCGTGCTGGCGCACTGGCGGCGGCGTAACGTCGATTTCATGATGGGCGGCGTGCTGCTCGCCGGCGGTATTCTCGGTTCGACGTTCGGCGTCTGGCTGTTCACGTTCCTGCGCGGCGTCGGCCAGATCGATTTTGCCATCCGCCTCTCCTACGTCATCTTCCTGTCCATCATCGGCGCCCTCATGCTGGTCGAAAGCTTCCGCGCCCTGCGCAAAAGCACGGCGCAGCAAATGGGCAAGAAACATCATCACACGTGGCTGCACGGTCTGCCCTTCAAGATGCGCTTCCGCCGTTCGCAGCTTTACATCAGCGCCCTGCTGCCGATCGCCATCGGCTTCGTCGTCGGCATGCTCGCCGCGATCATGGGTGTCGGCGGCGGCTTCATCATGGTGCCGGCGATGATTTATCTGCTCGGCATGCCGACCATCATGGTCGCCGGCACGTCGCTTTTTCAGATCATCTTCGTGGCCGCCAACGTCACCTTGCTGCAATCGGTGAACAACCAAACGGTCGACGTGCTGTTGGCGCTCCTGCTTCTGCTGGGCAGCGCCATCGGCGCCCAGTTCG
>JAVJPD010000586.1:0-3062 GCA_040216475.1 Rhodospirillales bacterium | reverse complement strand
CTCGAACAACGTGGCCGCATGGGCCGCGAGAACGTTGATGGTGCGCAGATCGCCGGCGCAGCCGACCGCCCAGCCCGGCGCCGTGACCCACTTGGGGCCGAAATCGAATGCCTGATGGGATGCGGTGACGCGGGTGTCGCTGCCGATCCAGGTGGCCTTGGCGCGCGTATCATGCAGCGCGCAGATGACGGTCACGGATGTTCCGGAAATGAATACCCGGCTCTATTGGCCGAGCAGTTTCTTGCGCTCGACGGGCGCGTCGCCGACGACGCCGAGCCCCGAGGTGAGGATGGTATCGCCGCGGCCCTTGCGCCGGATGTTAGCGAGGCGCTGCTCCTCCTTCTTGCGCTTGATCTCCGGGTCTTCCAGCGTCGGCGGCGGGGGTGCCGGCGGCGGCGGGGGCGGAGGCGGCGGCGGTTTCGGCGAGCTGAACAGACTGCCCATGGGACTTTCCTTTCCTGGATGGGTTGACGGGTTTCGGGCATGAAAAATCCCGCTCGGCGGCGGGGCCGCGGCGGGAACGAAACGCAACTTCTCGAATATAGGCTAGGTGGTGATGGCGATGAACATTTTCAAGAGGGCGGCGACGATGCCGGCGTTTTTTTATTCCCTTCTTCGCTTTTACCGGCGCGGACGAATTCTCGCATGAGACACATGCGGATGACCGGATACGGCAAGCCTTTTTTGATGGCGATAGCGCGGCCGGAAGACGTGAAAATGAAATAGCGAATCCGGTTCTCGAACACGCCGCAGGGCTGCTTTGCCTTGTTTGGCACGTAGCCCGGCGGCATGTGGCCGTCGAATGCCTTGTGGAGATGCCCGGTGTATTCCCGCGGCGAAACCTCATGGGCCGAGATCACGCCCGGCGGCCACTCCCCGAAGGATTTCAAATCGCGGTCGAGATCGGTACCGGTCAAGCTTTGCAGCCGGGCCTTCATGTGCGCCAGATCATCCTCGTAGAGCGCACGAAGTTTCGAACCGTCCGCGTTTCTCAGATGAAAATAGTCGTCCCAACGGCGAACGGTTTTTTGCCCGCGCCAAGAGAAATACAGCACCCGGTCGAAAACCGCGATCGGATCGTCCGGCGCGGCGATGTTTTCTTGCGCCATGGTTCGGTCTTGCGGCGGCGGCAGGGCGTAACCGGTCCCGGCCGAAGCCAAGGCAATCGCCGCCAATGCACCGAAAAGCCGGGGAAGCCCGATCGTTCCCCGCCATGTTTTCATGGTTTCTTGTTTAGCATATTTTGATGAAAAATTTAATCCGGCCCTACTGCGCTACCCAAAATTTCCAAAGTAGCCCGCTTTTCTGCTCGACGAAGGTCGACACGGTCGAGAAATATGTCCAGACGTTTCCTTCCTTCTTTACTGTTTCTAATCTTACTTAAGCCATTTCCCCTTACGGCCTCTCCCCATTCTTTAATCAATGCAGTCCGTTCGCGTTTATAAAGCCCTAATTGCTTATTATTCACTAAGTTCAAAAGCCTTGCGGCTTCGGGCTCGGGGGTTTTATCGTCAATTTTCGAGATTTGATCGAATAAATCCAGAACCTGAATTCTGATTTTTAGTTCACCAAAAGGAACGACTTCCACGTCGTCTTTAAAGACCCGTTCGTTCAAACTCGTTTTCTGTGCCGAATCCAACATACCGATTGCCTGCCGCGGATGCGCCCCGGCCAAATCACGGAGAAACGATAGTGCCGATTTCTTATTCAATTCCGAATCGGCACGAGCGGCCGGGGGTTGTACAATGCCTTTAAGGCCGCCGGTGAGAATAGTGCCTGCCGAGCGCGATGCCCCCGAAGGGAAAGGTGGTGTTGCGAGTGCTGGCGGCAAGCCTTGCGGCGGCCGCGGCGTGATGAAGTTACTGCCCATTCGAAAAAGCTCCTTGCTCGCTTAAAAACCGATAAAGCCGCCACGGCGTCAGCACCCAGGGCGAGCGGATACCGAGGATGCGCTTGACCATGCCGACACAGGTGCCGAGCATCAAGGGCTGCAGGGGCACGCGGGCATGCGTTTCGGTTTCGATCACGGTATAGCCTTGCGCGCGGTAATGGGATGCGAGATCGAACGACGCGCCGGTCGCTACCTTGATGACCGGCAGGCCGATGCGCCCGTCGATCTCGACCCAGTAATCGCCGCAGGCGAGCGCCACGTAACAATGGCGGAAACCAGCCCGCCCGAACAGCCGCGCCCATAGCGTGTCGCCATGCCCGTGAAAGACCGTTATCGCTTTCATACGGGAACGCTTGGGTATGCAGACTGTTCGGGGGCCGGGGGCCGGCCGGGTCCGGCGGCTCTTGAGAGCCGCTAGACCGCGCGGCTCTGCCCCGAAGGCAGATTCACGTCGATGGCGCACGCGACGGTCATATTGCCGCGTTTGACGTAATTGAGGCTGACTTGATCAGTCATCGCGTCGTCCTTTCTCGGGTCGGGGTTGAAAAACAAAAACCGGCTTCCTGGCGGAAACCGGCTCGGCGCGTTAAAGGGCCTAATGAAAATGAATAAGGCCGCGGGCGGATCGCTCCGCCGGCGGCCGATTAAAATGGATGACTTAAAATCGAATGAAACGAATTACGGGATTTCGATATCGCCCCAGTGTTTATCGAACGCGGCACGGACCCGGGCTTCCCGGTCGAACGGCTTCAAATGCCGGTACAGCAGAAAAAGCGTCTTCAACTCCAGGGCGTTTAAGCGGGCCGCGGTTTTGTAGGACGGGGTCCCGAACGACATCACGCTGTCCAAGGCTACATAGGAATGGCCCTGAAACCCAAGCGCATGCAACACTTCATGCAACAGGGTCGCCCGCCATTCCGAGGCCGGCAGTGCTTTCGACGCCCATATATGCGATTCTAAAATAACCCCTTTTGAGGAATAACCGATACAGCTTGTTCCTTCCGCTTCTTCATGAAGCCTGCAATCGGCTTTGGCGAATTCGGCGCGAGCCTCTCGCTTCGTTTTTTCGGATATAACGATGATTGAGGCTTCTTTTTTATCGTTTATCGTCGCCAGCGGAAATGTGCCGTACCCGATCGCGCGATTAATATCCTTAATGGTTTTCTCGATG
>JAVJPD010000585.1:0-2189 GCA_040216475.1 Rhodospirillales bacterium | reverse complement strand
TCGTATTCCATGATGAGCCCTTATGTAATTCTTTTTTTCATTCTCAGGAGGTTCCCCCTATCCTGAGGCGGGGGAAGAAATGTCACTTCATCCATGACTTCCCGCATTAAATGAGTTCCGAGCCCCCCCGGCCGAATATCATCCAACGCACGGGGCCGGATCAGGTCCGGGTCGACCGTGTTCGCGAAATCCCGCAGCAGCACGACAATATCACTGTTTTCCCGGCATATTTCGAGAACAATCTTCCCGTCCGGCCTGCCTTGATACGCGTGGCGGATGATATTCTGACACGCCTCGTCGACGGCAATCACAAAATCTTGGATGGTTGTGCCGACACAGCCACAAGCCGATACGGCCTCCGTAACCTTTGCACGGACGGATTTAAGCTGATCGGGCTTGGAATAGAACGTCAAGGAGAGAAGCTGCCCGCCATCGCAATCCATATCATTACCTTTCCCGCTGCTGTTGGAGGCCTTCCCTTCAATAGCCATGATGGTGATATCGTCCCTCAACGGCTTTTGGGGATCATAAAGCAGACCGACCACCGTTTCGAGGCGGTTCCGGATTTCGGAATCGTTGTTTTCAATCAATACGGCCTTAAGCCCATCGATCTCCAACGGCTTTCCGTCGCCGTCGTATCCTTCCGTGACGCCATCGGTAAAAATGTAAAGCGTATCGCCTCCCAAGCGAAACGAGCATTCGGGAAAAGATTCGCCGGGCGCCAGCGGCATGATCCCTATCGGCGGGGCCGCCGCCTCGATGGGTTCGAATGAATCTCCGCCTTTATAGATCAAAGGCGGCTCGTGACCGGCATTCGAGATTACCAATTCACCGCTCGCCGGATCGAAAATCCCGGCAACCATCGTCACGAACATGCCGCGCGTAATCGTTTCGCAAACTTCAGCGTTGATCTTGGCCAGCAAAACTCCCGGCTCGGGCGAAATCTTGCCCAGGGCCCGGAACAAACTCGCCGTCTTGGCCATCAGCAGGGCGGCGTTCATACCCTTGCCGGAAACATCGCCGAGGCAAAAGCAGACCTTGCCCTCGCCGGTTTCGAAAAAATCGAAAAAATCGCCCGAGACGGTCCGGGCTGGAATATTAATACCGCAGACAGGAAAAGGGGGCGCCTTCGCCGCGGGCAGCAAGCTCCGCTGAATCTCCGCCGCCAATTCCATTTCCCGGCGCACACGTTCCTGCTCGACAAGCGCCTCGGCCATGCGGGCGTTGATCAGCGCCAATGCCGCCGAAGAACTCAGAACCTGCAATAGATGCAAATCCGCATTGTCGAACAGGCCGTCGCTGGAACGCTTATTGACGACCTCGATGGCGCCGATTTTTTCGTCTTTTACGATCATCGGGGCGCATAAAAGCGATCGGGTACGGAAACCCGTCTTTTCGTCGGCCCCGCTGTAAAAGTTCGGGTCCTTGCTGACGTCGCGGACGATCTCGGCCACGTTGTTCTGCACGCATCGCCCGACGATGCCCTCATCGGGCTTCAGCGAAAGCCCCAGCAAATCGACCGGACCCGTGCTGGCCGTGCATTGTAACGCCGCGCCATCGTCTTCAAGCAGGAATAAAGCGCCGCCCTCGGCGTCCATATACTCGGTGATGCGCAACAATGCTTTCGACAGGGTTTTTTGGAGATCGCCGGAGAGGGCAAAGTCTTGGCTCATGGCGGCAAGCAACTCGAGGTGATCGGCAAAACGCTCACCGCCCTGCGCCAAAATTTCTTGCACGCCTTGTTGTTCCGACATGGCGTCAATATGCCCTGATTCGCAAAGACGGGCAAATTATCGCGGAAAAGAGGTTGTACGGATTCGGGCAATCCCCACAATGGCCCCAACAGGATGCCGGCAGTAAAGGAGCGGCATCGAAACCGAAAGCCAGGCGAGAGAGATCAGCGGCTCCCGACGTCTCAGACCATCAACCTCTTATCGGCCCCGCGCCCGTTCCTGGCGCGTCGCGCCGGGAAATTCTCCAGACGCTTCAGCGGGTCCGCCGCCTCACCGAAGCCCTTGCCGAACCGTTAGCGCCGGAGGATCAGGTGGTTCGATCCATACCTGATACGAGTCCGACCAAATGGCACCTGGCGCACACGGCATGGTTTTTCGAAACCTTTTTGCTCAAGGCCTTCGACCCGCCGCAAGCATCGTCGGCGAATACAATTGCAAGTTCATGTGCGATCAATA